>NZ_JBYCZT010000022.1:0-79200 GCF_057586375.1 Peribacillus sp. SRI_006
CCTGCCAAAAGCGATGAAGTTTTTGCATGTCTTAGTTGGTGCTTATTTATATTAATCCCATTTCACTTTAAAGTCAATGCTTTTTCTCCATTTCTTATATTTATATATTACCGGTGATTAGCATCTTCAGTTTATCAACAATTTCAAGACAGCACTTATATAATAGAAAGACGAAAATGACCTGATAATTATCTTTATATCCTTTTGATGCTCTTAATAATAGTGAAGTTCTGGAACATAACCAAGTTGACTTCATAATTTTCATTATGCTATTATATAACCAAGTAAAATAATCGGAATAGTTAATTTTATTAAAACCTTCTATTAACAAAACTTAGCTAAATCAAAGGAGATGGGAATATGACAGCAGCAATGGTAATACCAGGTGCGGAATCTTTTTTCTTACCCGGCAATTCTATCGGCATCCTTATTTGCCATGGTTTTAACGGAACGCCACAAAGCGTAAGGTATTTAGGTGAAAAATTTGCCGCCAAAGGCTTTACTGTCTTCGCTCCTCGACTGGCAGGCCACGGAACGGATGAATATGAAATGGAAACAAGTCATTATCAGGAATGGATACAAGATGTTGAAATGGCTTATGCAAAATTAAAGCGAACCTGCACCCATGTTTTCGCCATCGGACAATCAATGGGAGGCGCCCTTGTTCTCGATTTAGCGACAAAATTGGCTTGTGATGGAATTCTTACTATCAACGCCGCTCTCCAAGTTCCTGAATATGAAAGATATCGTAACCAATCGGTTCCACGCTTTATTCCCGAAGGCAAGCCTGACATAAAAGACGATATACCTAAAGAAATCACATATGACCAAGTTCCGTCAAAAGCGATTAATCAATTGCTTGATATAATGGAACATACCAGCCAAAAACTAATAGACGTTTCGTGCCCGATTCTTATCTTCCATTCACCAGAAGACCACGTTGTACCAGACTCGTGTTCCTATCAGATTTACGATACTGTCATGTCCGGTGATAAAGAGATGGTGCGCCTTGAAAATTCATATCATGTGGCGTCGTTGGATCATGACAAAGATCATATCATTGAACATTCCTATCAGTTCATTCAAAGGTTAAGTAAAAGGGAAATAATCGCTTCTTAAAACTCCTTTCTCCATAAATCAGGTTTACCCATACACTTCATGGGTAAATACAGTATATAAAGAAAAAGGAGGTAACATAATGAGCGGTTTATCAGACAAAGTAAAGAGTGCTGTAAATAAAGTTAAAGGTGAAACGAAAGACCAAGTCGGAAACGCGAAAAATGATCCTCACTTACAAGCAGAAGGTAAAGCCGATAAATTAAAAGGCAATCTCCAAGATGGCATTAGTAAATTGAAAAATGACCGTTAATTGCAAATAGCCGAATACAGGATTCACTCTCTTAACGAACATTCTCATTTCATATAAAAGTGACCCCCCCTTTTATAGAGAAGAGGCGGCAGATGATCTGCCGCCTCTTCCTTCTTCAATTCGCTTGAATAACCACAACACACATATCATCAGGCTGATCTTGCTGCATTTCAGGTGACATCAAAAAATCGATAGGGGGAGATTCTTTACAATCAAACCATCTTGTCGAGACCGCTTCTTTTATTTGGTCGAGCCCTTCCGTCCCTTCTCGATCTATTGCTTCCATGACTCCATCCGTAAATAGCATAAGCTGAATCTTCTCTTCATAATGAATGACGGATTTCTCTATTTTCATCTCGGTGAAGAAACCAACAGGACATGTCCCTTTTGAAAGGGAGACCACTTTTCCATCGTCCATTAAAGCAAATCCAGGAGGATGTCCGGCATTTACATATTCCACTGTCTTTTGCTCTGTATCAATGATCATATAAATAGCGGTAAAATAATAATGCACTGGATTATCATCTTTATTAAGGGTACTCATCCAGCGATTCATTTCATTTATTACTGACACTGGGTCCGAATGGGTCCTGATGGCATCCCTCAATACGGAGGATATGAACATACACACAAGTGAGGCGGATATGCCATGCCCCATCATATCCAACAGGATGATCCCATACCGATTTTCATCAATGCGGTGCCAATAGTACATATCCCCTGCTAATTTATTCGCAGGTAAGTATGATGCCCTTATAGTTAAGTGGTCATTTATAATGGGTTCACTTAATAAGCTGCTTTGAACCTGCATGGAAAGATCCAATTCATTGCGGATTTTTTCATCCTGCATTTTATGCCAATCTTTTTCATATTTAAGTCTTAACCCCACGCGAATCCTCGCAAGTAAATCTATTTTATTGATGGGCTTCATTATATAATCAATTCCGCCAACATCAAGTGCCTCGGCCACCTTGTTTGAATCTTCAAGGGCGGTCACAAAAATGACGGGGATATCTCTAAGGTGAGGAATACTTTGAAGTCTCCTGCACGCCTCTATCCCATCGATCTCCGGCATCATGATATCAAGCAGAATGATATCAACTGAAGTCTCTTTAGGTTGCGGACTATCCACCTGTAAATATTCAAACATCTCAACAGCTGAAGTTAATGATAGAAAATCCGTATAGCCAGCTCGTTTTAGAATTTTCTCTATAACGAAAAGGTTAACCTGGTTATCATCTACGATTAAAATCGTCATTCTTTCATTCCCCTTTTGGCTTATATCGAGCGGCAACATTTATCTTTTTTATATGGAACAGTACTTATATAAAGCTCCCTTAACAGGGATTTTTCCATTATATTATAACGAAGTTCAGTCTCTTTTAATAATAATAAACTGCAGTCGAGATTCTGCATGGAGACCAACTCATTATATATACCCCTTTTTCCGATGCCTTAAACATAGTAAAGCAAAAAAATGAAAAATAATTTAATCAAAAAAGAAAGAGTCCGCATAAATGCGAACTCTTTCTTTTTTACAGTTTCCGATAAATCCGTTCCTTTGAATCAAAGTCCTCATAATCCTCCGAAAAGGATGATGTACGAAGAGTTTCCTTGCTGCCGACTGCAAGGAAGCCATCTTTACAAAGACTGTCATAAAACAACTGATTAACATAGGTCTGTAATTCACCGGTAAAATAAATCATCACATTCCGGCACATGATGATATGGAACTCATTGAACGAACCATCAGTAACTAAATTATGCTGGAAAAACACAATGTTTTTAAGGAGACCCGAATCAAGATAAGCATTTTGATAATCGGTTGTATAATACTCCGAAAATTCCTGGTTACCTCCAGCTTGCAGATAGTTTTTCGTATAAGACTGCATTCTATTTAAAGGTAATATCCCTTTTTCCGCATGACGGAGGACTTCATCATTCATATCAGTGGCATAAATTCTCGCCTTATCATAAAGTCCCTCCTCCTTGAGGATGATCGCCATGGAAAAGGCTTCTTCACCGGTTGAACATCCCGCATGCCAAATTCTGATTTCAGGAAGTTTTTTCAGGAGCGGTACAATATTTAAACGAAAGGCTTTAAAGAAATCCGGATCGCGAAACATTTCAGTGACATTTATTGAAAAATCTCTCAATAGCTTCTCGACATACCCTTTTTCATATAAAACCATTTCAATCATTCCGCTGATCCTGCGAACATGGTCCAGCCTCATTCTATTTTCAACTCTTCTTTTTATTGAAGAACGCATATATTTACGAAAGTCATAGCCAGAAACGGAATAAATGGCCTCTAGCAATAATTCGATTTCTAAATCTTCTCTTTCTTCAATCGTTAAAGTATCCTTCATGAAAATCCTTCCTCACCCATACTATCAATCAATTAGTCAGCCATACTCTTAGGACTGATAGCAGCTGATCCAATTTTAATGGTTTGCTGACATAATCGGAAGCGCCGGCCTTCAGGCATTTTTCCCTATCGCCTTTCATCGCTTTTGCAGTTAACGCGATGATTGGAAGATCCTCGAATTTACTTTGCTCGCGAATTCTGGTCATCGTTTCGTAACCGTCCATACCCGGCATCATGATATCCATCAATATAACATCTATATTGTTACCTTTTTCAAGGAGTTCCAAACATTCAAAGCCGTTTTCAGCTGTAAGGATTTCCATCCCCTCATGCTTCAGCGCATTTTTCAGGGCAAATATATTGCGGTGATCATCATCGACGACCAGTACTGTTTTATTGCAGAATGGTTTGGCCTTATCCTGATCTTCTTCATACATCATACCTGCATCCGGTTCTCCCTGATCGCCAAAAGGCGCGGCAGAATCATCGTGGTTAGCTGCTGCCACTTCCGGAGAAGCAGCTATTGCTTCGTCGACATTTTTGAAGCCCTCTGGCATGCTTGGAATAAAGAAAGTAAAGGTACTGCCTTGCCCTTCTTCACTATCTACAATGACCCAGCCTCCCAGAAGTTTGGCAAACTCCCGGCAAATCGATAGCCCAAGTCCTGTACCGCCATATTTTCTCATTGTAGCTCCGTCACCTTGCTGGAATGCTTCAAAGATAAGCTTTTGCTTCTCTTTTGATATTCCGATGCCAGTATCCGTCACCTTAATTTCAACCCAATTGCTCGCTCCTTTTGTCTGTATCCATTGTGCTACATTTTCTTCATCAGCTTTTTTGATTTGGACAGACACAGAACCTTTTTCCGTGAATTTAAATGCATTGGATAGCAGGTTTTTCAAAATTTGCTGGAAGCGCTGTTCATCCGTAAAGAAAATATCCGGAACGTTTTTACTTTTTTCGATTATAAAGTCAATGTTCTTTTTCTTCGCTACATGATCGAAGTTACGGTGCAATAACTCAGGAAGCTCACTCAGATTCATTTCATCAAAGACCACTTCAAGCTTTCCGACTTCAACTTTTGATAAATCCAAAATGTCATTGATCAACGTTAATAAGTCTTGACCTGATGAATTAATGACACGAGCGAACTCCTGTTGCTCTTCATTTAATTTACTATCATTAGGATCTGAAAGCATTTCCGATAAAATCAGGATACTATTGAGCGGTGTCCGCAATTCATGGGACATATTTGCCATGAATTCCGATTTATATTTTGAACTTAACTTCAATTCTTCCGCTTGTTTTTCAAGATTCAGTTTAGCGACTTGAAGCTCTTTCGATTTTTCTTCCGTTTCACGATTTCTCTCTTCCAATTGTTCATTGATCATTCGCAACTCTTCAGCCTGTGTTTGCAGTTCCTCTGATTGGGCTTGCATCTCCTCTGACTGTGATTGCAATTCTTCCGATTGAGCCTGTAACTCTTCAGTCTGTGCCTGTGATTCTTTCAATAAACGCTCTATTTCCATCCGGCCCTCAACATTATTGATCGTTATGCCCAGAGTATCAAGTACCTGGTTCAGGAACGTTTTTTGCAGCTTCGTAAAGGCCTCCAAACTCGCCAGTTCAACCATCGCCACCACTTCATCCTCAAAAATGACTGGCGCAATGACAATGCTTTTCGGGTTGACTTCCCCCAATCCTGTCGTAACCAATTGGAAATCCTCAGGGATATCTTCGATGACTTTGGATTTCTTTTCAAGGGCGCATTGACCGATCAAACCTTCGCCAAGACGGAATTCACCCCTGCCCGAATCTTCGCCATCTCCAGCAAAGCTGGCAAGCTTCACAAAGCGCATATCCACACCCTCACCCCGTTTGACGTAAAAAGCTCCAATTGAAGCTCCCATCATCGGTGCAAGTCTTGTAATAAACCGGTCAGCTAGGACTTCCACATCAACAATGCGCTGATACATGGTAGCTATATCTGCAACACGGGTCTGAATCCAGTTCTGTTCACTGATCTTTTCAGTGAAATCTTTTTCTTTTTGGTTATAGATTTCAAGCGATTCCGCCATATCATTGAACGATTTCGCTATATCCCCAATTTCATCAGTGGTCCGAACCGGAATTCTTGGTATGACCGACAAATTTTTAAAATCGATATTTTTGATGACCTTCGTAATCGATTGCAGATCTTTTGATGTGCTCCGAATCATCCAAACAACCGTTACGGAAATGACCAAAATGCTGAGAATAACCGCAAAAATTACAAAACCGATCATATCTTCATAGGTTTGTTTCGAATTACTTAAGGTATCTTTCATGACACCTTCTTGGTAATCCTTAAATTCATCCATCGTACTGATGACTTTCGTTCGTTTTTCCCTTTGGTCATCCATCAGGCTTGAAAGATTATCAGAAGAGTTTCCCGATTTTATCTTTTGGATGATTTCAGCCTCCGTTATGGAGTAAGAAGCATATTGGGTCTCGAACTCCTTCAATAGCTGCTTCGCTTTCGCCTTATTTAACGAACCTGATAACCCGGCAATTTTTGATTCAATCAAACTATGATTTTCATTGATGATTTCGAGGCTCTCTGCTCTTTCTTCTTTATTTGCATCATTAGCTGCAAACAAAATCTCACGGTCCGATCTAGAAAAAAGCTGACGGATTTCCATCGAAGCTTGAACCTTCTCATAGCGATTCTCAACTATTTCAGTCATGCTGCTCTTTAAATTGTTTAGCGTAAACATCATGAATGAAAGTAAAATAGCCAAGAAAAGCAAGATCAAACCAAATCCCAACATTTGCTTTTTCTTAAAACCCATTTTCCCGCCCACCTTCAATACTTATTTATACCAGCCCGAAATAGCGGCATTGCAAAATACTAGAACTCACCTTATATTCTTTGAAATGATATATAGATAGTTTCATTGCTCAAAATCAATTTTAACATTTTCCAAGCTAGAATGGTTACCTACACTATCATTTTACATGAATTCCTTTTCCAATTAAGTAACAGTCTGCCTTACCATTGTCATATATGGTTCGTACATAATAAAAGCCGAAAGTTTTCACTTTCGGCTTTTGGTGTGATCCTGTTTATTTAATCTTCTTCACTTCAACATATAAAACATGGTGGCCGTCCATTTCCTTTACAGTAAATTCATATCCGGCGTATTCAATTCTATCTCCGACAGCAATTTCAAATCTGCCTGTCAGGAACCATCCACCCAATGTATCGATATCTTCCTCCGGCAAATCGATCGCAAGGGTATCATTGACATCTTCAACCAATGTTTTAGCATCGAATACATAATGCCCTTCATCAATTTTTTGAATGAGCGGACGTTCATCCTGATCAAATTCATCACGGATTTCCCCGACGATTTCTTCAAGGATGTCTTCAACCGTTACAAGACCAGCTGTTCCGCCATATTCATCGGTCAAAACTGCCATATGGATCCTTTCCTTCTGCATTTTTAGCAGCAGATCATGAATGGCGATCGTTTCAAGAACACGGATGATGGGTGTTACAAAGGAATCCACCGTTAAAGCCGTTACATTATCTTCTGTAATCGTCGCTGTATAAAGGCGTTTGATATTGACCATTCCCACGACATTATCTTTATCACCGTCTATGACCGGATACCTTGTGTACTGTTCTTCCTGAATCAGTTCAACAACTTCCAATAATGGCATGCCTTTTTCGATAACGGTCATTTCCGTACGGGGAACCATGATTTCATTGGCAATGCGCTCATCAAATTCAAATATCTGATTGACATATTTGTATTCCGATTGGTTGATCTCACCGCTTTTATAGCTTTCCGATAAAATGATGCGCAGCTCTTCTTCGGAATGGGCCATTTCGGACTCGGAAGCAGGCTTTAATCCGAACATGCCCGTCAGGAGACGTGCAGAACCATTCAGTACCCAAATGAATGGATACAAAATGCGGTAAAAGAGAATTAATGGCTTTGCAAATAGCAAGGTCACCTCTTCTGCCTTTTGAATCGCAACTGTTTTCGGTGCGAGTTCGCCGACTACAACATGAAGGAATGTCACGGAACCGAACGCGATCAGGAACGAGATGATGTGACTTACAGATTCCTCTAATCCCCATTTAGTGAACAATGGTTTTAAGATTGCCTCGACCGTCGGTTCACCCAACACCCCTAAACCTAGGGCTGTTACTGTAATCCCCAATTGACAGGCAGATAAGTACTCATCGATATGCGATGTCACTTTCTTGGCTGCGAGGGCATTTCTATGCCCTTCTTCAATTAATTGATTGATCCGGGAACTTCTGACTTTCACGATTGCAAATTCCGATGCAACGAAAAATGCGGTTAATGCTATTAATGCAGCTACTGCCAATAATTTTATAAAAATCTCCAATATGTGCGGGTTCTCCATATAGTTCCAATCCTACTGTTCTTCGGATTAGACATATATGGCTTAATCCCAAGCACCTCCTGTATAAATGGTTATTTTCGTTTAATAAGCATTTTTGCCTTATAACATGAACCAAAACCATTTAGCCTATATCGTTACTATGCACCTTTGTGCATAAAACTATAGAGATAAATTTTAATCATACGAGCAACACTAGTAATGATTGGATCAAGGCCATGCTTTCACGGGATATCTGTTTTTTTAGAAGAAGCTCACTTTTTCCGTCCTTTTCAATCAAGCTGATGAATTCCTGAAGTTCTTCGTTCAGGCCATCCATTTTATTCTTGAGCTGAAGACCTTTTGCCTCAATTGCTGATGCGGCTTCCTTATCCTTTTTAAGTATTTCTTTAATATCTTCCAATGAAAGGTTTTCTCTTTTGTATCCTTCGATACGGCGGAGCCTTTCAAGTTCACCGACTGAATAATAACGGTAATTAGAGGCGGAACGTTCTGCTTTAAGCAAGCCAAGATTCGTATAATAATCTACGGTTCGTTTCGTAACATTCGCCATTTCCGCCAACTCGCCAATTTTTAAAGTCTCGTTCCCAACATAGCCCCTCCTAACCGTCACGTTATGGTTTAGACAAATCTTCATGACGTTTTATTCTATTCTATAATCGTACATTATTTTAATTGAAATGAAAAATATTTGTTATGCTCTTTACCCCTTATTGGAAAAATAAAAACCGATTAATTGAATAATCGGTTCATTTTTTGAGAGTGTATAAAATATGAACGCTGATTGGAACGTAAGGCACTCGTTTTCCGCGGTCGGTCCGGGAGCCTCGAACAACCGCTCCAATCAACTTTGTTTAAAAATTAAGATGGAACCCTTTTTATCTACAAACTCAAACCGATTAATGGTTTAGTTTATGATCTATTCCAGTGGTGTTTATTTTTTTGTTTTATCTGAGAGTTGATTGCTCAGTATCTTAGGACCGCACTGGCATAGGGAAGAATGCTTTAGCTTTTTTATTGGTGTTCCACATGTTTCACAAACTTTTGCTACCATTTATACTGTCCTCCTAACTTTTGTTTCATGATAAATATATTATACTACTTTTATAATGATAATCAATACTAAATTAAAATAATTATAAATAAGATCACCTTTTGTTTTATTAACCTTTCTCTTCACAAGTGATTAAAATAAGGATAAAATATAATAAAACACATAAGGAAGGTTGGTATTATATGACGAGTGAAATTCGTTCCATTCCCCGTCCCTTAGTACGTACGAATCAATGGGTCATTTTGTTAAGCGTAGCTACCGCCTTATTGACGGGACAAATATGGATATTAGCCATTCCTTTAACAGCGGGGCTTTTGGGTCTTCTCTTTAATTTCAATCCAGTGATGCGTCTGGCAAAGCTCTATCTTAAAAAGAAACCGTCCGATTATATTCCTGAAGATCATTCACAGCAACAATTCAACCAGGCAATAGCAGTCGTTTGCTTAGGACTTGGATTCACTTCCTTTTTGCTTGGTTGGAATGTTACCGGTTATATATTTACCTTGATGGTCGGAGTGGCTTCACTCATAGCCATTCTTGGATTCTGCATCGGCTGCTTCATCCTTTATCAATGGAAGCAATATTCCTATCGCCGATCACTACGCTAATAGCACACATAAATGGGACTGACATTCGTCAGTCCCATTTTATTATTCGGTTGCACGTAAGGAATTACTCTGTTTGACCCAAATGGCGGCCAATGCAATCAGCAATAATAATACAGCTTGCGGCACCAGCGTTTCCATTGTTGGATAAAGACCTATCGTTTCTGCAAATGGGAAGGAGCTGATCGTATTTGTCTGTATCACTTGAGAAACCTGAAGTGAGTGGATGGAGACTCCAAGAATCTTGAAAGCCAAGGCATATATGAGTATCGTTGCCACTTTAAAGAATAGGGACATCGGTAATTTCACACTGTACCGCAGCATGATGAAACCAATTACCACTAAAATGAGGAAGGCAAGGAAAATCCCGCTCAGCAGCTGCTTTAATTCCATATAAGGAGCCATTCCAGCATAAAAGATAATCGTCTCGGCACCTTCACGGAAGATGGATAGAAAACTGATTAAAGCGAAAGAGATGATGCTCCCCGTCGCAATGGCTTGGTTCATTTGCTTGCTGATATATCGGTTCCATGCATGGACGTTCGATTTACTATGAAGCCAAAGACCAATTGTCAACATCATCAATACGGCTATTATCCCAGTGATTCCCTCAATATATTCCCGGCTTGAAGCAGCCGTGATCTGAGAGAAAACGATATTGATTATGACCGCCAATATGGAACTGGCAACTAACCCCGCACCAACTCCTGTCCAAATCCATTTTTGTTTGTCCGCTTGCCCGATTTTCTTTAGGAAAGACAGCAATGTAGCTACAATCAAGAGTGCTTCCAATCCTTCCCGTAAAAGGATCAGAGCTGCATCCCATGTTGTATAACCCGTATCCTCAATTAAAGGGAGTAACCTTGTGTTTAAATCGGTTACGATTCCCTTTGCTTCATCCGCCTTTACATTTTTCGATTGCAATAGGCTGATTGCGGTCGGGACCTTCGTTTCCATATCGCTGTAAAGTTTGCTGTCCCTTGTGGAAACCTCCCCTTCTACATTAGGCCAAATTGTTAAGATTTCATTTAGCTTATCAACGGCAGAATCGATTTCATCCTTTTCAATATCCGTTGCACTTCCTTGTAAAAGTTGTGTTACATCCCCAAGTGAATAGGTGTTTTTCTGGCTTCCTACTTCAACTTTACCAGCAAGGAAATCCTCGATTAAACCCTTCAATTCAGTTAGATTTTTTTGGGCTTTTTCCGGATCAGGTGGATCTTGGGTAATCGCTATCCGCACAAAGGCCATTTTCGTTTCGAACTCACCATATGTAGCAACACTTTTCTCCCTGACAATGACCTCTGCATCGGTCCATTGATTCAAGAGATTGGTGTATTGAACTTTAGCTTGATCAAAGTCACCTTCAGTTATCAAAGCCTCCAACTTATCTATTAATGGAAGTATCGCTTGTAACCGTTCTTTATAGTCAGTCTTGTCAACAGGGTTTTCGTTTGTATCATAAATAACAAGCGTACTTGATAATGCCGATAATCGCTTTTTGATTTCATCTGTGGAGGCTCGGTCGCTCACAGCACGTTTTACTGCGGATAGCTTCTCGTCGACTTTCCTCGCACTTTCGCTGTCCGTTTTTATCGTTTTCCAATCTTGCTCGAATCGCTCGATATTTTTCGATACTTCCTCAAGGTCGCCTGATTTCACCTTCATTAAACTATCGCCAATATAAACAAAGAGCTGATCATGGTTTTCACCCGCCGAAACCATCTTAATATCAGTCGAAAGAAATAAAAGACTGACGACTAAAACAAATATTCCACTCTTCCATCTAGAAACGGTCATAGTGGTCCCTCCTTATTCATGAACTAAAATCGCCAACTGGATAATATCCATGCTGGCGATTTTCACAGCCTCATTTGAAATGATATTTATCCAAAAAGGGAATCCCCGATATAGCCACCCTTTTTCACACCTGGTAAACAAGCGAACATGGCACTGCCCCTGTGAACGATATATTCGTTGAGCTTATCATTCTTTGCCAGTCGCTCTTGTATCGGTATGAATTGTTTACTTGGGTTTCGCTGAAAACAAATGAATAGCAAGCCTGCATTGAAGCTCCCTGTTTTGGGATCCATTCCATCTGCATATGAATATGGACGCCGCAATATCTTTGCTTTTCCGTCCCCTCTGGAGAGACTTACATGTGAATCTTCTGGAATGATCCGGTTTCCATTTGGGTCTTTAGCTTCGAGATCCACGGTATCGAACTCATTTTTCATTCCTAGTGGAGCTCCACTGTCGCGATGACGGCCAAACGTATTTTCTTGTTCTTTCAAAATAGTCCGGTCCCAAACTTCAATGTACATCTGGATTCGCCGCACCACCATATAACTGCCTCCAACAAGCCAGTCAGGACCGTCCTCGCCCTTCACCCAAACATGCTCATTCATTTCATTATTATCATTCGTATCCGGATTGACGGTCCCATCCTTAAACCCGAAAAGGTTACGTGGTGTCGTTTTTTGTGAATCGGCTTGCTTAGTCCGTTGAAAACCTGTTTGTGCCCAATGAATGATCGCTTTCCCTCTGCCGATCCTCACTAAGTTCCGGACGGCATGGAAAGCCACTTGAAGATCATCTGCACATGCTTGAATACAAATATCCCCACCGCTCCATTCTTCTTCTAAAGCATCTAAAGGAAATTGGGGCAGGTCCTTTAATTCAGCAGGTCTTTTTGATTTCAAACCAAATCGATCCTTGCCATCCTTCGAAAACAGGGTCGGACCCACTCCAAAAGTGATCGTTAAATTGGAAGGTGATAATTCTTTCGCTTCCCCCGTATCCTTTGGGGGCATATTCGTATTAAGTGATGTATCACCAATCAAATTCCCCGCTGTCATCTGAGCCGCAGCCTCTGTCCAATCCTTGAATAACTGGATTAAGTCCGATCTTTTATCCGTGGTTACTTCCAATGACGCGAAGTAAAGGTTATCTTGCGCTTCAGTGGTGATACCAGCTTGATGCGCTCCATAGAAAGGTACAATATCCTTAGTTTGTCCCTTCGCCTTTTGTCCAGAAAGTGACAGCAGCCCGCCAAATCCGGATGCTCCTATCACGACTCCGATTCCACCCACTCCTGCCGTTTTCAGCATGTTACGACGACTCACCTTTTTTGTAAAAAGTCCGGTTTCATCTTTCGGCGTATGTTCTTTCAATTAAGATTCCTCCGTTACAATCCCTATTTGCGAAAGTGGTTCAGCCAATGCATCAATTGCTTGACTTAACTCTTTGACTTCAGATTCCTTTAAATCCGTATATGAGATGTATCCATCCCCTTCTTTATGCTTTTCAAGCAAGTCGTATACATCGTCAAAACGTTGTTGAATTTCCGCAGCAAGCTTCGCATCCTTTTCTTTCAGCGCTGGAGTAAGCAGTTCATAGATCTTCTCTGCACCTTCAACATTAGCCACGAAATCATATAAATCGGTATGGGAGTATCGGTCCTCTTCTCCTGTCACTTTACTTGTTGAAACTTCATTCAATAAATCCACCGCACCCGTGATCAACAAATCCGGTGTTACCTCAACCGTTTCAACTTTGGCACGAAGCAAATTGACATCACTCATTAATTGATCTGCAAACTTTTCGTATCCTTTCGTTGTATTTTCTTGCCATAACCCCATTTCAATCCTATGGTAACCGCCCCATTCTTCATCTTTGACATCCCCTTTACGCGCATCTATTTTGGGATCAAGATCGCCAAAAACTTCAGCGATGGGTTCCGCTCTTTCATAATGCATCCGTGCTGGTGCGTATAATTCCTTCGCCTTTTCAATATCACCGGCAGATACGGCCGTGGTGAATTCTTCCGTTGCGTTTACGAACTCTTCTATTTCACCAATGGCATATTCCCGGTACTCGCTAGATACACCATCAAGCTTACTCGCACTCACTTCTTTGGCATTATCATCTGCCTGTTCAGTTCCTTCCTTTTCCTGCGCACAGCCAAATAATAGACTGGTTGATAATAAGACTGCTAATGACGCCTTTGCTTTCTTCATATTGTATTCTCCCTTTGAAATGATTTGTAGATTCATATTAGCAGATAATGAAATTCATTATCAATATATATTTTTATGGAAACAGACATTGTTCATTCTCTTCCAAAATATTCAACTCTATCCCTTTTCCTTACGCAGGATAAGTAGCTCCCAGCTGGCTAAAAATAAAAAAGGCAGCCTGCATATCAGCTACCTTTCACGCTCACTCATTAACCTGTCATTTTCTTTATCCACGATTTTTGTGATTTCCTCAACAAATTGATTGATCAATATTAGCTCTTGCTCATTATAAGCTGAGCATAATTCTTTTGTGGCCATGGAGAGCTTTTGATAGTGCGATTTGATCTGTTCCTGCCTTTCCGGAATCGGCATAATCATGACCTTTCTTCCATCCAATTGATCTCGTTCCCTTTTAACATAGCCCGATTTCTCAAGGCGATTGATCAGTGCCGTAACCGAACCCGTGCTCAATCCTGTAATTTTGGATAATTCACCAGCGGTAATCGGTCCTGTTTCATTCAATATTTCAGCACTCTTTAAGTCCGTATGGGACACCCCTATTTTCTGGGCCATATTTTGTTGAAATAAAACGGATCTCATTCCATACCGCTGCAATCTGTGTGTTAAACTCTCTAACAGAGCTGAATTCAGCCTATTATCGCTTGACATAAAATGCCACCCCTTTTACACTTGAATTTATCTTGATTATCAAGATAAATATTTTGTTTCATCTTAACGTTTACCCTTCAACCATGTAAAGGAAAATTCATGAGCTGGTTGATATGAAGGAGGAAAATAAATGAACGTTCAAAAAAAACAAAAAT
Organism: Peribacillus sp. SRI_006; assembly: GCF_057586375.1. Taxonomy (NCBI): domain Bacteria; kingdom Bacillati; phylum Bacillota; class Bacilli; order Caryophanales; family Bacillaceae; genus Peribacillus; species Peribacillus sp. SRI_006. The sequence continues at coordinate 14,659 of NZ_JBYCZT010000022.1, forward strand.
TCATTGTTGCCGGTTTACTACTGGGTATCCTGATGTCAGCAATGGATAATACGATTGTTGCTACTGCGATGGGAACGATCGTTTCTGATTTAGGCGGATTTGATAAGTTTGTATGGGTGACATCTGCCTATATGGTCGCCACGATGGCAAGTATGCCGATATTCGGTAAGCTTTCGGACATGTATGGAAGAAAGCGGTTTTTTATTTTCGGACTTATAGTCTTTTTGATTGGTTCCGCATTATGCGGCATGGCTCAGAGCATAGTGCAGTTAAGTATCTTCCGTGCAATCCAAGGGATCGGCGGAGGCGCCTTGATGCCTATAGCCTTTACGATTATTTTTGATATTTTCCCACCTGAAAAACGGGGAAAATTAACTGGCCTTTTCGGTGCTGTATTTGGGGCATCAAGCGTATTGGGACCACTTTTAGGTGCTTATATTACTGAATACTCCAGCTGGCACTGGATTTTCTACGTCAATGTTCCGATTGGAATCATTTCTTTATTTTTCATCTGGAATTATTACAATGAGTCACCCAACACCCAGGAGCAAAAAATTGATTGGGGTGGCGCAGCAACTCTCGTCATAGCCGTTATCAGCTTAATGTTCGCTCTTGAACTAGGCGGGGAGTATGGTTGGAGTTCCTCTCCCATCATAGGCCTGTTTGCCAGTTTTGTGGTTTTCTTCGTTTCATTTTTCTTTTTCGAAAAAAGAGCAAAAGATCCCATCATTTCATTATGGCTGTTTAAAAGGCGATTATTTGCCACTTCTCAGATTTTAGCCATTCTTTATGGCGGCACATTCATTATTTTAACCGTCTATATCCCGATTTTCGTGCAGGCAGTTTACGGTGGTTCCGCAACAAATGCCGGACTGATCCTAACTCCCATGATGCTTGGTTCTGTATTCGGCAGTGCAATTGGCGGGATATTCAATACAAAGACAAGCTTTCGCAACTTAATGACGATTTCCGTCATCTGTTATTTTGCAGGTATGCTTCTATTAGGGACCATCACCCCTGATACCAGCAGGACTTTATTAACTTTGTACATGATTCTGACTGGATTTGGCATGGGCTTTTCTTTCTCCCTTTTGCCTATTGCGTCCATTCACAACTTGGAACCTAGATTCAGGGGGTCGGCCAATTCAACAAACTCCTTCCTCCGGTCATTTGGGATGACACTCGGTGTAACGATTTATGGAGCGATTCAGACCAATGTATTCCAAAGTAAAATGACGGATGCATTTAAAGGAATGCAAGGAGGTCCGGATACAGCCGGCTTGATGGATGACCCACGTCAGCTCTTCCAATCGGAAGCACGTGCGGAGATTCCGGACTTTATCCTGGATAAAATCGTTCACGCGATGTCCGATTCGATATCATTGATATTCACCTTGGCCCTCATTCCGATCGGTCTTGCAGCCATCACTGTGTTCTTCATGGGAAAAACAAGGGTGGAAACACCTTCAAAAAAGGAATCATTACAATAAACAAAAAGCGCTGCACTCCCAGCGCTTTTTGTATTTTCATCTCCCTTCTATAAAGGAGGTGAAGATTGCCGAAATATCATTCCACTACTAAAATATAAGTAACACATTCACATACCGAGGTGAGAAGTTTGAAGATCGTATGTTTTGGAGACAGTTTAACCAGAGGCATCTCTTATGTTAGGGGGCGCCTTCGCATCATTAAAGAAAATTATCCAAACTCTTTAGCTAAGCTAACAGAATCTTTGCCATTCGTCGAAGTTTTGAATAAAGGGGTTTTCAATGATACCTCCGACCTGTTGGTTAGCCGGATCGAGAAAGACGTCATGTCGGAAAATCCCGATATCGTATTAATAGAGGTAGGTGGAAATGACTGTAACTTCCATTGGGACGAAGTAGCCAAGAATCCAGAAGGTGACCATGAGCCCATCGTTCCAATCGAACGCTACCTGGAAAATGTCACGCAACTTGTCAAGCAGGTTCAGGACAAGCATATAACCCCTTTCCTTTTAACTCTTCCGCCACTGGATCCTGCCAGATATTACAGATCCATCGCCGATAAGTTCGGTCATTCAATCGGCCATTTCGTTTCCCATGTCGGCGGTATTGAACATTGGCATGGGATGTATAATCGCCAATTGAAAAGCCTTGCAGAGGAACTAAAGGTGCCTTTGATCGACGTCCGTTCCCATATTAAATCCTCCGGTGACTTGGGTCCCTTGATTAGCGATGATGGCATCCACCTCACTTCAGAAGGATACCAGCAAATGAGCCTGGCCATTTTCAGTGATTTGCTGAAGCATATGGAAGAAGATATGTTTCCTAAAGCCATAAAACGGTAAAAAGGCAAAGCATGGCGCTTTGCCTTTTTGGGTTTTACAGACTTTTCACTTCCACGTTTTCCGGAAGCTTGAAAGGGTTTTCGGTATTGATCCGGTCATAAAACATCATCCCGTTCAAATGATCTAGCTCATGTTGAAACACGATTGCAGCAAAGCCCTTCAGCCGCATCTCTATTTCCTCACCATTACCGTCAAAAGCTTTGATTTTAACCCGTTCATAACGCGGTACATATCCTTTAATATCACGGTCGACAGAAAGGCAGCCTTCACTTTGCGGTAAATAGATCATTGTGGCGGAATGGCTGATGATTTTCGGATTCACAAGGGCATATTCAAACAGCTTCCCCTTTTCGTCGGGAAAATACATGACGAACATGCGTTTATTCAAGCCTATCTGATTGGCAGACAACCCAACTCCTTCACGCAAGTTGAACTTCTTTTGGAGTTTTGGATCCTGACTGTTTTTCAGGTATTGCATCATGCATTCCAGCGTTTCACGATCTTCATCCGAAATCGGCAGGCTAACTTCATCCGTTACCTGACGCAGAATGGGATCCCCTTCTCTAACGATATCCTTCATCGTAATCATATAGTCTTTTATAAATTTACTCATAGAACTTCACACTCTTCTACCATTTTATTTTTTCATGACTTAGACCATTTCACTTTAGCATTTCGCATTTAAAAAGTCTAATATCCCGGATAGATTAAATATTTCTAAATTCCGGACTCTTTAAACTCTCATACATAAGTGTTATTTCTTTCCTTTAACATTATTTACCTTTAATTTAAGGTACAAAGACCTATAGATTACATGTTTAAAAATTTTATACTGAATATATATACTTAAAGGAGATGAAAAATTGAACTCGAACTCTAAATTAGTTTCGAAATTGCTGCCGTTCCTTACGGCTCTCATTGTGATAATTGCTGGAATCAGTTGGTATGCTGTTACTCAGTCAAAGGATATGGTCATTCCTTTTTCATCGGTGGAAAAAACGATTAAAGCCCAAAATGGGGCTCCTGTCACCATTGAAGAAAAAAGAAATGGCACTCTTCACATCTCCACACCAGATGGAGAATACGTTTCAAGTATTCCTCCCAACAGTCAAATGATCAATAAACTTGTCGAAACTTATAACGTTCAATATTCTTTTTCATCAACTAATAAATCAGCATTATGGATTTTAGGCGGGTTAATGGCGGCCCTCGTCACAACCGGTGTCATTATACAGAAAAAATCAAAGGGCGGATTGCGGATCGGCAGCAAAAAACAAAGCCTTTCCACCCCAAAACCCCTGCCAGAGATAACTTTGGATGATGTAGGCGGTTTGCAATCCGAAATCAAACAGGAGATCCTTCAGACACTTACTACACTAAAGGAACCTGAACGTTCAGCTAAAATTGGAATTAAGCCGCCTCAAGGCATTTTATTATACGGCCCTCCTGGAACGGGGAAAACGCTGCTTGCACAGGCAATTGCAAAAGAGCTTGGTGCAAACTTCTTCTCAACGAGCGGTTCAGCCTTCAACGAAATGTTTGTTGGAGTCGGTGCAGCCCGTGTCCGCAGCCTTTTCCAAAATGCACGTAAACAATCGCCAGCTGTCATTTTCATCGATGAAGTGGATGCATTGGCTGGTAAAAGGAAACCCCACGGCGGGGAAGAAGGCGAAAAAACGTTAACCGAACTGCTTGTCCAATTGGATGGGGGCCATCCAAATGAAGGCATTTTATTCATTGCAGCGACCAACCGGAAAGATATGCTCGATGAGGCATTTCTACGTCCGGGCAGGATCGATTTCTCTTTCCAAGTCCCACTTCCGGATACACAAGGAAGAAGGGAAATCATCGATATCCATACGAAGGGAAAGCGTCTAGCGACAGATGTCCTGGCTTCCCTGGATGAGTTGGCTGAAAGTACATCCGGTTTCTCCGGCGCTGACTTAAGCTCCCTGTTCGATACTGCCTCACGTCATGCCCTGAGGAATGAACAGGATATGATTCGTAAACAGGATCTTGATTACGCGATTGACCGTACGATACTTGGAGCGACATCACGTACTTTGAATGATGCGGATACGAAGCGGCGTGTGGCCATTCATGAAAGTGGACATGCCCTGATTGCTGCTTTGACAAAGCCTGGCTCCGTTAGAAAGGCGACCATCATTCCGCGTGGGGAAGCCCTTGGATATGTAGCGCCGATACCAAAAGAGCTCCATCTGGCAACAGCCAGTGAATTGCTCGATCAAGTCAAAATGATTTTGGCAGGCGGCGTGGCGGAAAGAATGTACCTAGGGGAACATAGCATAGGTGTAGGCGGAGATGTACAGCAGGCGAAACATCTGCTGGAACAAATGGTCGATACCGGAATGCTTCAAGATGGATTCACCCTCACCTTCAATAAAGGTGAGAAGGAGCAAAAGATGCAGGAATTATTCACGAAAGCGATTCAGGAAACGGAAATGTTGATTGACTCGAATCGCCTACAGTATGAAGAACTCGTTGAAGAGTTATTGAAAAAAGAGACACTTGAGGGATCTGAAGTTCAGCGTATCGTTGACGCTTCGGAAATAACCGGTATATGCTCGAATGCATAATACTCTTCTCCACTAAGTCTTAAGAACTGATTTCCAGAGCCTGTTTGCAATAAAACAGGCTCTTTTTTTTCAGCCGCAAAGCCAATCTTTAATTAATATTTTATGTAGGCAGTCCCTGTGCCGCTAGCAAAATGAAAAGGAGGTCACTGGCAAAATCACAGTGGCCTTCCTGTTACTTATCCGCTTCTGACCTGTTTTATATCAAGGGATTTAGACATATTTTGTTTCGGTATCTTGGCCTTAAAATCATCCTTTTTCAAACGCATCGCAAATAATAGGGCTATGACGAGCAAAGCCACAGAACCTAGGAGAGCAAATTGATAGGATATTAAATTAACATGGTGCTCCCCATTCGTTCCTATCGAGCTAGTGCCCACTTCCCCCAGAATGCTGGCTAGGATGGCTACACCAATGGCAGAGCCAATCCGGTTTTGGACATTGAACAATGTGGCCGCCATTCCCATCGAAGCAGAGTTGATATTGGTGAAAGTGGAAAACTGTACGGCCACAACAGTATGTCCCAAACAGATACCGACACTAAATAATAAGGCACGAAGGAACCAGGGGTTGGCTGTCGGCCCGACAATGCTGATCAATGTATAAATGATGATTGTACCAAGCAGCCCTATCCGGATCACCTGATGTATGCCCAGTTTCTTCGTAGTCCAAGGCATCATCCGGGAGGCCACCATCAAACCTATAGCTTCCGGGAAAGTGGTCAGCCCGCTTTCTAAAGCTGAAGCATGAAGCGAACTTTGATACATTAACGGGAACACGAAGAGCATCCCCAATAAGCCCGCCATTGAAAATAATGAAATGATGCCCAATGTCCGAAACAATCGATCGGATAATAAACGCAAATCAAGCATCGGTTCGTTCACACGCAGCTCCAATAGAATAAATGAGAGAACAAGAACTGCACCGATAATTCCTGTATACATGATAGCGGGGGAACCCCATCCTTTAGATGGCCCTAAGCTCATTGCATACATCAGCATGGAAAAGCCTGCAGCTGACAATAAGAATCCTGGAAGGTCCAATCTGCCAGCAGTTGATTCTTTATTTTCTTTTAAAAACCATACACCGAATATCAGGACCATAATTCCGAAAGGGACATTTATATAAAATGCCCAACGCCAAGACAGCTGCTCCGCAAGGAATCCGCCAACAATCGGACCAACAGCTGGTGCGAATGCTATGGGAAGCACAAGGGAACGGGACACCTTTGGGCGTTCTTCAACAGAGTACGTTCTAAATAATATGGCCATTCCAATTGGTGTAAGGATCCCGCCTCCTGCCCCCTGCAAAACCCTGAACAAATTCAAGGTTTGAAGATTATTAGCGAATCCGCATAAAAAGGAGGCTGCCGTAAAGACACCCAATGCCATCAAGAAGATTTTCTTGGTTCCAAAACGATCCCCAAGCCACCCAGCTACCGGAAGGAATACAGCCAGGCTTACTAAATATCCAACATTAATGCCACTGGCTGAAGAGGGATCAAGGTTAAATTCACTACTGATCGTTGGCAGGATCACATTGACAATCGTCCCGTCCATCGAAACCATGAACATCGCTATGACATAAACGATGCTAACTACTATTTTAGGGTCCATTTGCATCCTTACTTTCATTTTGTTCCATCAATGCTAGCAACTAGTTTTATGTATTTCCAGCAGTCCTCTCGATATATCAATGACCAGCCTTCTGGAATAACCAAAAAGGCGGGCCAAAGGGAATTTCGACCTTCTTCAATTATTAATTCATTGTAGATCCCATTTTCATTCACAAAACGGTTGGTCATCAGTCATTGTCCTCCTTCATAATTTTTTCGAATTTTCGATAGTGAATGTTTGTTAGTTATCTCCTAGCTAACCAATAATGATAATCATTATCAATCATAATCTACAGGTAATGATATATATTTATAACTTACTGGTCAAGTGCCTTCCGTGGATTTACTGAGAAAGTCCTATTTCTTACCAGTCACATTTCTCTTCAAAGCAAAACGCAAAGCCCTGTTAATCAAAGGCGGCAAAACTGAAAGATGCCCTTCCCCTTCAGACTCGTTGAATTGAACATTCACTCTGCTATCCTTCAAGGATAATCGTTTTGATAATTCCAAAGCATTTTCATTCGTCCCGCTTTTATGGGTGCCTTCCAGCTCCCCCACGCCAAGCAAAAAGGAAATATCACCATCCTTTCCTTGATTCAATCGGGAAAGAAACTTCTCCTCCTCCTCACGGAACCACTTTTTGATCCAATGGAGAGATGGGCATCCAGCCATTTCGAAACCGGCAAATCGCCCATCTATCCGGTGGTCAAAGACAAAGGTTTGGCTGGCAATGGCTTTAGCACAGAAAACGGAGATTTTATTATTGGATGAGCCAACCACCTGCCTTGATATGGCTCATCAACTAGAGGTTTTGCAAATAGTTGAAAAGCTTAATAAAGAACAAAAAATAACGACTGTCATGGTATTGCATGATATTAACCATGCGTCCCGGTTTTCACATGAAATCATAACGATGAAGGAAGGGGAAATCGTTAAAATCGGTAACCCGGGGGAAATCATCATACCTGCCGTTTTAGAGGAAGTCTTTCGTATTCATGCAAGGGTTATGATAGATCCCGGCCAATGGGGCACCCGTTTGTATTGGTTATGACAATTTATCACAGCAAGAAGTATATAAAGAAGCCGTTTTATCCAATTGAAAGGTGTGGTTCGTAAAACGTATAATTCATCAAATGATATTCCCGAATCAACTGATTCAAACCAACACCTCCAACTCCGCGGGTATGGTTTCCATCTGAATTTTATAACATAGTTGATTGGAACTCCTGCTTAGAAAAGCGCGTCTAGGGGAGACCCCGCAGGTGCAAGCCGAGGAGGCTCCCCGACCGCCCGCGGAAAGCGAGTGCCTGGATTTGGAAATCAACATCCAAATTGTACAAGTCATAAAAAAACTGCAGGCAAACTCACTTTTCTTTGAGTTTGTCTACAGTCTAAAGGGATGTCGACAAGTCGACATCCCATTTTACAAATTTATAGTTTTTCCAACTGGATGATATCTGGTGTATTTTGTTTCTGGATCCCTGACTTTTGCAACTTCACTGCCGTTCCTTCAGGTAAGTTAGTGAATATAATAGGAGTGACCGTTGATGGTGCATTCCGTTTAATGAAATCTAAATCAATTTCCAAAAGAGGTGTTCCCTTTGTTATTCTTTGGCCTTCTTGAACAAGAGCTGTGAACCCTTCTCCATTTAATTTAACTGTATCCAAACCAACATGAATCAGAATTTCCAGACCATTATCCATTTTCAAGCCCAGTGCATGATTTGTCGGGAAGATACTTAGAACTTCCCCATCGATTGGGGATACTAGTTTTCCGTTGACTGGCTCGATAGCAAAGCCATCCCCCATCATTTTCATGGCAAACACTTGATCGGGAACTTGTTCTATCGGTAAAATGGTTCCTTCAATTGGAAGGACAAAGTCATTTGCACCCAAAGCTTGGTTTTCCTCTACTATATCCTCTGCCACTTGTGCAGATGGACTTGTTTTCACTTGGCTTGGGTCGACTCCATCCTTGACAAGCTGTTTCATTGCATTTGCAACGAATTCAACATTCGTTCCAACAATGACCTGTACACTCGATTTATTCAACTTCATGACACCGCGGGCACCATGCCGTTTTAAGGCTGCTTCATTCACATTTCCTGAATCGGCCACTTGTAAACGCAAGCGTGTTGCACAGTTATCAATTAGCTTTATATTCTCTTTACCGCCAAGATCTTGAATGAAAAGCGATCCCATATCGGTATATTTATCCCCTGTTTTCACAATAGTTTCTTCTTCCACTTCTTCCTCATCGTCTTCACGGCCAGGTGTTTTTAAATCCATGATCTTGATGACAAAATAGAAAATCACGAAGTAAACTGCCGCGTATACCAATCCAATCGGGATTAACCATAGCGGTTTTTGCGCAATACCAAAGTTCAAGAAATAATCAATGGCTCCTGCGGAGAATCCAAACCCATGATGGATATCCAATATAACAGCAAGTGCCAGAGAGACCCCGGTTAAAAGGGCATGTATTACATATAACACCGGTGCGATGAACATGAAAAGAAATTCAATCGGTTCTGTGATTCCTGTAAGGAAAGAAGTGAAAGCCAATCCAACAAGCATCCCTGTCACCAATTTACGTTTCTCTTTCTTAGCAGCTGCAATCATCGCTAATGCTGCAGCTGGAAGACCGAACATCATGATCGGGAAAAAGCCGGTCATGAAGGGCCCAGCAGTCGGGTCCCCTGCGAAGAAACGATTTATATCACCCGTCGCTCCATTGTACTCACCAAAGACGAACCAAACCATACTATTCAAGACATGATGCAATCCTACTGGAAGCAATAAGCGATTCAATACGCCGAATACGCCGGCACCCAATGCCCCTGCACCTGTAATCCAGTCACCGACACTATTTATTACATCTTGAATCGGCGGCCACACAAAACCGAATATTCCCGCAAGTATGATCATCGCAAGCGAAGTGATGATCGGGACGAATCGTTTCCCTGAAAAGAATCCAAGCCATTCAGGGAGTCTTATGTCGGAGTATCTATTATATAGAAGAGCGGCAACTATCCCCGATATAATACCGCCTAAAACAGCCATGTTGATTTCTTTATCAATCGCTTGTGTACCATTCGTTAATACAAAGTATCCAACAAGGCCTGATAATGCCGCAGCGCCACTTCCATCTTTGGATAATCCAATCGCTATTCCCAAGGCGAACAATATCGCAAGGTTATCGAATATCGCCTTTCCAGCTGCGGCAATAAAGGCAATATCAAGTAAATCCGGTTGCCCTAAACGAAGCAATAACGCGGCTGCTGGTAAAACGGCAATCGGTAACATTAAAGCTTTCCCAATCTTTTGTAAAAAATTTAACATCGAACTCATCTCCCTTGTACCTAACTTCTTTAATCAACAACAAGATGTATTAAGCGTTTTCATTTTATCAATATAATAACGTTTCTTTGGGATTATACTAGCACAGAAAATATATAGATGTCTATACCAATTTACTTGTAAATATACTATATTCTTCGAAAACATAGTAAAAATATCATTTTTGTTCTTGATACTCCCTAACTGGTCTAGACAACTTTTAATAAAAACGATAAAATGAGGGCAAAATATATGAGACCATTTCATGACTCATTCATTAAGTTTTACTTTCATAAAGGAGATTATGTATGAAAACATTCATTATTAATAATCTGATGGTTCACAGCGAAAAGGAAACATACAAAAATGGGTACATTAAAGTCGTGGATGGAAAAATTGCCGAAGTTGGTCCAGGCAGCCAATACAAACAGGACGATGATGCCAAGGTGATTACTCTTTCACCGGATTATCAGGTAATTCCCGGTGCCATCGACATTCATATTCACGGTGCATCCAATTCCGATGCAATGGATGCCACACATGACGCATTATCCACAATGGCAAAGACCCTTCCTAAAGAAGGAACCACCAGCTTTCTGGCCACTACAATGACCCAAGCCACCCAAGCCATTGAATCAGCACTTCTTAATGCTGGTAAATATATCGAAAATCAAACTCAGGAAAATGCTGAAATAGTTGGAGTACATTTAGAAGGTCCTTTCATTTCACCGGCCCGTAAAGGAGCACAGCCTGAGGATTATATCGTTGATCCTGATGTCACTCTATTTAAAAGATGGCAGGAAATGGCCGAAAATCAAATCAAGCTTGTAACGCTTGCTCCTGAACAACCGAACGGATTAGATCTTGCCGCCCACTTAAGGGGAACTGGCGTCGTCGCCTCCATCGGCCATTCAGATGCAACATATGACCAAATAGATGAAGCAATCCAGGCAGGGACTACCCACGTTACACATCTTTATAACGGAATGCGTGGACTCCATCACCGCGAACCTGGCGTTTTGGGAGCTGCTTATCTTCGAGATGAGCTATATGTTGAACTTATTGCTGACGGCATTCACTGCAGGCCGGAAATGATCAAGCTCGCATATGACCAAATTACCAGCGAACGAATGATACTGATAACGGACTCACTTCGTGCCAAATGGCTTGAAAAGGGAACCTATGATTTAGGTGGTCAGCCTGTTAATGTTGACGAAACGAAAGCAACGCTTTCAGACGGCACACTAGCCGGCAGTATATTGAAAATGAATGATGCCATCAAGAACACAATGGAATATACCGGTTGTTCCATGACTGACATTATAAAAATGACGGCGGAAAACCCTGCCAAACAACTTCGGATTTTTGACAGAAAAGGAAGCATCCAAGTCGGCAAAGACGCAGATCTTGTAATATTGAATGACCGCTTGGACGTTGAAATGACTTTCTGCAGAGGAAATTTAGCTTTTAAAAAGGAGAATATATAATGAATATCATACAAGTGCAGGACTACACGGAAATGAGCCGGACAGCCGCAGAAATAGTGATCGGAAAAGTCAAAGGAAATCCGAATATCAAATTGGGCCTTGCAACAGGCGGCACCCCTAAAGGAATGTACGATAATTTGATTGAAGATCACGTACGTAATCATACTTCATATGAACATGTAACGTCTTTTAACCTTGACGAGTATATCGGCTTAAAACCAAATGATCCAAACAGTTACCATTTTTATATGGATCATTCCTTATTCACTCACATCAATATAAATAAAGAGCGTACTCACCTGCCTAATGGCACAGCCGATGACACGAATGGAGAATGTCAACGGTATGACGAAATGATTGATTCCGTGGGCGGGATCGATCTTCAGATACTTGGCATTGGCCAAAATGGCCATATTGGTTTTAATGAACCTGGAACTTCCTTCACATCCGGTACACATGTCGTGACACTTGAAGATTCGACGCGCCAAGCGAATGCACGTTATTTCGACTCCATAGACGAAGTTCCGACACATGCCGTTACGATGGGCATTTCAACAATCATGAAAAGCAAAGAAATTCTGCTGCTGATTTCTGGTGAAGAAAAAGCCGAAACACTGAAGAAATTGATACACGGTGACATTTCAGAGGAATTTCCTGCATCTATCCTAAAAAAACATAATAGTGTTACAATTATCGCAGACCAAAAAGCGTTATCCGGAGTGATAATACCCTAAAGGAGCGAAAGTCGATGATTGATAAAAACTCACCTCTTCCGATTTATTTTCAAATCGAAGAACAAATAAAAAGAAAAATAGAAAACGGTGAGTTCCAAGCGCACGATGCCCTTCCATCTGAACGTGAATATGCCGAGCAATTCGAAATTAGCCGGATGACCGTCCGCCAAGCCATAAATAATTTGGTGAATGACGGATACTTATACCGTCAGAAAGGAAGGGGAACCTTTGTCGCCGATAAGAAATTGGAGCAGCAGCTCAATGGGCTGACCAGTTTTACCGAGGACATGAAGGCCAGGGGATTAAACCCAAGCAGCAAGCTGCTGAGCTTTGAAATCATTCCGGCTGATAAGAAGATTGCCAGTGAATTGCACATTTCCCTTTATGCTCCCGTTTATGAAATAAAACGCATTCGGTTGGCTGATGATGTTCCAATGGCGCTCGAGACCGTGTACATGTCTGCCAATTTAATTAAAGGATTAACGGAAGAAATCATTAACCTTTCCCTTTACCAATATGTGGAGAACTACGTCAAACTAAAGATAGACTATGCTTCACAAACGTTGGAATCATCGATTGCTTCTGAATTGGAAGTGACCCATTTAGCAATTCCAAAGCACTCACCCATATTATTCATTCAAAGGAATACGTTCTTAATAGACGGAACTCCCCTTGAATATGTTAAATCGGCTTATCGTGCGGATAGGTATAAGTTCACTATCAACATAAGCAGATAAAATGGAATATTTTCATCACTATAGTCTTTTAATTGCCAAAGGTAATCGGAGGGTGTCACATATATGAACTCATACTTTGAAGAAGTGCAGGCTTTACTCACAATTGTGGGAGAACAGGAAAAGCAATCAATTAAGGAATCTGTGAAACGTATCTCAAAAGCAGTCATGTCGGATGGGATCATCCATTTATTCGGAAGCGGACACTCCCACATTTTGACCGAAGAGGTATTCTACCGGGCTGGTGGGTTAGCCGCAATTCGTCCAATTTTCGTTGAAGATCTAATGCTTTTTAAAGGAGCATCAAGATCATCCCAACTTGAACGCCAAAATGACCTATCAGAGAAATTCATGAATGATGAAGATATCCGTCCTGGTGATGTTTGTATTGTCATTTCGTCATCGGGCGTAAATCCCGTTCCGATAGATGTAGCCACTATCGCAAAAGAAAAAGGGGCATTCGTTATTGGACTAACATCACCGGAGTATGCAAAAAGTTGTTCTTCACGGCATAAACAGAAGCATTATCTCCACGATGTCGTTGATTTGGTCATAGACAATCATATTGCCAAAGGTGACACATTACTGAAATCAAATAATATACCTTTTGGTTCCGGATCGACCGTGGTCGGGGCCGTTCTCCTCAATATGGTTTTCACGCAAGTCATCCAAACGATTATTGAATCAGGGGAAACCCCTCCCGTATTCCTTAGCAGTAATATCGAAGGGGCAGATGAACACAATCAAAAGATCATCGCGAAATATAAAACAAGAATCCCCCAATTATGAAATGGAATACATATTTTTTTGTTTCGGTTGTTTATTTCTTACTGTAGGCAAACTCCATCGAGTTGGTCTACAGTTTTTTTGAGAGTTTGGAAGTTGAGCGTTGAATTCCACTGCAGGCACTCGCTTTCCGCGGGCAGTCCGGGGTCCGGGGAGCCTCCTCGGCGTTTGCGCCTGCCTGCGGTGTCTCCCCTGCACTCGTATTCCCGCAGGAGTCTCGCACCTTCCGTTCCAGTCAACAGAGTTTTAGTAATTAGACAGAACTCCATGGGCCAACGGTCTTTCTGCAACTTTTATTCAAACGCTTTTCCATCCCCTCTTAACTAAATGTTTCATTTAACGAATGAGTGCAGGGCATGTATTTGTTGATCCCACACATTCGTTTCATGCACCAGCAGACCATAACAAATTTGTGTTGTGGACGAGAGTAACACCGATTGAGAAAGTAGGAAAACCGGAAGCTGTTGAAGATGCAGCTTCCAAAACCAGTACGCCTGATTATGTGTATGATGGAACTTATGATTGTCATTCTTCCTCCACCGGGCGAGCTTTTAAATCCATTTCCCATTTTATAATCATTCAAAAAGGGTTTCGGAATTGGAGCATTCCGAAACCCTTTTGTCTACAGTCTGGAGGCATCCGAATGGAGGCCTTCTTTATTTTATATTCCCTTTTATTCCTTATTTTTTAAAAACGGCCACCAATTCGCGTTTCCAAACGTTGCAACCATCACCGGAATAAACAATGGCAAGATGACAAACGCATATAAAGCAAGCCCCACCAATATTAATGTGGCTATCTCCAAGAGCGATAAAACTCCTGCTGGCATCATGGCAGCAAAGGTTCCGCCCAGAATGACAGCCGCCGAGATGATCACCGTTCCCATTTTTCTCATGGACAGCAACATCGCTTCCTTGACCGGCTTATCTTTCCACTCGTTGAAGCGATCCATCAAGAAAATGCTATAGTCAATGCCAAGAGCAATCAAGATGACGAAGGCAAAGAAAGGAACTGCCCAGCCAATGCCGGCATAACCGAGAATATTAACAAAAATCAACTCTGTAATGGCTGCCGCTGTATAATAAGTCAAAACGAGCGACACTATCAAATAGACAGGCATGATCAAGGATCGCAGCATGAAAAAGAGAATGATTGCAATACCCGACAGCATCAAAACGACCGTCCTTGAGAAATCCTCCCCAGACATCATGCCCAAGTCATGATGTGTACTTGTGATTCCCCCTATCGCCACCTGCGCGTTTTCAAGCTTTGTATCTTTCGTTACTCTTTCAACGGTTGCCTCAATCGAATCAATTTGCTCGATTGCATCATTGGAATAAGGATTCGCCTTGAATACCACATCCATGGTCATGGTTTTACCATCTTCAGATAAATACGCGTTCAATGCTTCCCCGAATTCTTCGCTTTCCACTACTTCTTTGGGAATGTACATGCCTGTTACCGTTTTATCCGTTTTTGCCAGCCCTGATAAATAACCCTGTGCGGACGATAGTCCATCATGGACTTCATTCAGACCATCCGCACTTTCATTTAAGCCATTAGTCAAATCAGTAAGCTGCCCGCCCAGGCTTGAAAAACCATTTAGGAGTTCTTGCTGCCCATTACTTAAGCTAGTAAGGCCTCCTTTAAATCCTGACAGATTATTTATGACTTCCCCCTGACCATTAGCCATGGTGCTTAGACCCTTTTGTAAATTGTCAACGCCTGAAATCAATTGGTTCAGGCCCTCCCCAAGAGAATTTTGACCCTTTACGATTTCTTCCATATTTTCATTCGCCGTATTCAAACCGCCGGACACTGAACCAAGATTCCTATTGAGCTCTGAAAGGCCTGCTGCCATGGGCTCCAAGCCACCCTGTGCCCCTTGCACTGTTTGCTTGATCGTTTGATAGGACTGATCAGCCTGTAATTCTGGATGAGTGGCTTCCATTTGCTCAAAAGAAGGATTTAAACCGGCAAGGCTTTGTGATACACCCGTAAGGTTAGTTTGAATTTCTTTATATTGACCTGTGAGCTCACTTAACCCATTAGCTGATTGTTTATAGCCTTCGAGAAGCTGTCCGCTTCCGGTGGCGAGCTTATCCAAGTTAGCCTTGACCTCATTCAATCCGTTTTTTATGTCCCCGGTTCCTGAAGACCCATCACGAATGCCTGCTTCAATGCTTGTTAACGCCTTCTCCACCTGACCTACGCCGCTCTTTAATTCATTGGTCCCGGATATGAGTCCCCCTATTCCGTCCGTCGCTTGCTTCAATCGCGGTCCTGAATCGGAAAGCTCACTGCCTGCCGTTTTCAATCCATCGCTGATTTGTTTAATGCCTTCATTTCCTTCCCCGATTCCCTTTTCCAAGGTTTCGGCCTGGTTCGCTACAAATAAATCCTTAATCGGTTCACCTGTCGGGCGGGTCATGGATCGAACTACATCGACTTCATCCACCTTGACTACTTCCTGGCTGATTTTTTCAGCAAGTGCGACGTACTCTTCCGAATCCATGCGTTCGTCATTCTTTATGACAATCTGTGTTGGCATCGATTGTCCCGGTCCGAATTCATCGGAAATGATATTAAATGCCATGATGGAAGGAACATCATCACCCGCTTCTTCAAGGGAGTTATATGAAATCTTCCCATCATACATAAACAAAAAGGGAACACAGACGATTGCGACGATCATAAGCGCCAATAATGGGCGGTTCAAGGAGAAGTTACCTAGAACTCCCCATAGTTTACTTTCACTATGCGCAAGTTTCCCTTTCGCCGGCCAGAATAGCTTTTTGCCAAGAACCGCCATGAAAAATGGAACGATCGTATAAAGGGCGATCATTAAAATGAAGACCCCTATGGCAACGGCCGCCGCAGATTGATAGAGCTTAAAAGTAGAAAAACCAATTGCCGCAAAGCCAATCATTACGGTCAGCCCGCTGAAGAAGACAGTCTTACCGGCAGTTCGGTATGTCTCAACGATCGCTTCAGGCAAGGACTCCTGTGACGTTAGCTCTTCCTTGAAACGACTAAGCAGCAGGATGCAATAATCAGTCCCTATTCCAAATAAAATACCTACCAGGAATATTTGGGTGTAAGACGAAATCGGAAAGTCCCATTTATCCACCAGGAGTGAGACGATGGATTGGGAGCATAAATAAGTGAAACCTACCGTTACCAACGGAATGACCGGTGCCACCACTGAACGGAAGACTATCAGCAATACAGCCAGAATGAAGACAACCGTGATGCCTTCAGTTTTCTTCAGCCCTTCTTGGGAATTGGCATTAAGATCTTCATCGATCATCCAGCTGCTTGTGTAATAATGCTCGACATCCACTTGCTCCAGCTCTTTATAAAGGGCATCGATCACTTCCTTAGCTTCTCGGTCCCCCTTGACCATCGTGATGGATGTCAAAACCGTTGTTTCGTTCTCCGAGACCAACTGACCTTTTAGCGAGGGCTCTTTAAAATGGGTCATGACCTCTTTGATGCCAAGCTCCGCTTTATTCTTTTCAAGGTTTTGGATCGCTACCTCGATCTCTTTCAATTCCGGGGAAGACAGCTTCTTATCACCATGAAATACGAGAGCCACTTGTGACTCATCCTTATCCTGGATCTCTTTCATTAGCTCATTGGCCATCCCAGAGGAATACTCTGCCGGTACATCCAGCTGGCCCTTATTCCGGACAAGCTCCGCCATATTCGGTGCCGCAAACAATAAACCTGCCGTAATGGCAACCCATACGATAATGACCAGCCATCTTCCCTTTATGATCCCCCTCATTTATACTCCTCCCATTCCTCATTCTTCATTTGAATGAAAATTTGTGAAAGCTTCTCATATGTATCAAGGAATTTAACAATCTCTTCATAATCGAATTTCGTCATGATGCTCTCTACCAATTTATGAATCTTATTTTCCGTTTCCTGTAACAACGCTTCCCCCTCTTTGGAAAGCTTCAAATGGAAGACCCTTCGGTCAACCTGGTCCTGTTCCCGTTCTATCAATCCTTTGCCTTCCAGCCTGTTGATGTTGGACGTGACGGCACTCTTATTAATATAAAAGGCATCACTGATTTCCGTCGATGTACACAACCGCTGTTGTTGAATGAACCGTAAAGTATAGTATTGTTCGTTCGTCAGCACATCACAAATCTGATCTTTTATTAAAAGCTCCCCCATCTTATTGACATAGAAAGAAACCTTCATATATCGATCAATCAATCCAGAAACTTTTTCATTCGTCATCGTTGCACCTCTCAAAAAGTAGTTCAGTCATTTAACTATATGTAGAGTACTATTGTTTTATTTATCATGTCAATCCCATGATAGTTTATTATTTCCAGTTTAACTTATGGTAAATAAGGGAAAACCCAAAATAAGCAAACAATCTACTATTCTAAAGGAGGAAATATAAATGACTCAAACAACTATCGAAACTCAAACGAATAGCAAACTTTTAAAAGGGATTCTAATCGGGGGGCTTGTCGGCGGTGCATTGACCTTGCTCGACTCCAACACGAGAAATAAAGTAAAGCGATCTGCCGTCCTTTTAAAAGACAACTCCATGAATATGATTGAACAGGTCAAGGAAAATCCCGGCGAAATGAAGGAACAGATGGTATCAGGAGTCAAAGGGGCAACGGAGACGATTAAAGAGGCAATCAATGACGTTGAAACACTATATGAAACCGTGAATGAAGACGTGGTGGGTAAAGTATCCGAAGTAAAGGATATCTCCACTGATGCCCTTGGTACAGCGAAGGACGCAACAAGTGAATTAAAAGACATCAGTTCAAAAGTGGTCGTTGCCGGTAAACAGCTGAAAGAAACGCCAGCACAATCATTGAAATCCAATAATGATAAAGGTGAAAAAGAGAGTGATGAAATCGTTAAAAAATCAGGATTATCCAATCAAAAATCCATCTCATCCAACTTCTAATATATAAAAAAGCTGAGGCATTATGCCTCAGCTTTTTTTGTAGAGAAAATGCACCCGGAAAATGTGCGTTTCATCAAATGAAGTTCCCGAACAACCAAAACAACACCTTCAACTAAATAAGGATGGTTTTATCTAAATTTAAATTATGGCTTGTACGATTTGGATGTTGATTTCCGCTTCAGGCACTCGCTTTCCGCGGGCGGTCGTGGAGCCTCCTCGGCATGCGCCTGCGGGGGTCTCCCCTAGACGCGCTTTTCCCGCAGGAGTCTCGTACCTTTCACTCCAATCAACTCTGTTTGGTTTCGGAATATCCTTCACTTGATACCTTAGTTAGAGTCCTCCAATTTATTCGTTATATCATGGTCTTTTTTTACTTCGGCTAACCAAACTGGATATTCCTCTTGTAATCTTTCAGAAAGAAGCGTTTCTTTAATTACTTCTTTACTGTCTTCTAAATTAGCTTTTTTTGCTTCCTTCTTACCGGTTACTTTTATGATATGGTACCCATATTCGGTTTTGACTGGATCACTGACTTTATTTATATCAAGATCAAAGGCAACATTTTCAAACTCTTCCACCATATCGCCTTTTCCAAAATACCCCAGACTTCCACCGTTATCCGCCGTTTCAGTATCAGTGGAATATTCAGCTGCCAACTTAGCGAAATCACCGCCTGCCGCAAGTTCTTTCGCAACCTTTTTAGCCGTTTTTTCGTCTTCGACTAAAATATGACTAGCTTCCACTTGTTCCGCTTGAGCAAATGTATCTTTATTATCTTCAAAATACGTACTGATTTCATCGTCCGTTACAGTAATTCTCGGTTCGACCAATTTTTTCGTTTGCAGGTAAACCACGATGTCCTTTTTTAAAGCATCCATTGAAGAACCGCTTGCTTCCAATTGTTCTTTTAACGACTTTTCATCACCATAGGACTCCACCATAACATCGATTTCTTTCTGGATTTCTTCATCCTTAATTTTGATTCCTGCTTTTTCCGCTTCCAATTCCACCAATTTATTCGTAATTAGCAGGTCTAAAGTATCTGCTCCGTACCCTGCAACAAGCGCGTCATACAGCTCATCCTCATTGATTTTCTCGCCATCGATACTCGCAATTGTCTTATCCATGGACGAAATCATCGCAAATGCCATGATCCCGGCAATGATTAAAATGCTCCCTGCCCAAATATATGCCTTCGTGCTTTTTAATAGTTTCATGAATAGTCTCCCTTAAGTTTTCTATTATGATAGCTTGTAAATATTAATTAATCCTTAAGACTTTAACTTAACCTTCAATATGTATGAACTCTATCATTATACTAACATACTTATATTTCTGCAGATATTTTAGAGCATTTCATTCTGTTATGGATTTACATTAAATTTTGGATGATTATAACAAAAAACGGTATTATACCGTTATATCAACTCTTGATATATAGGTAACAGAGTGTAATTCGGCTTTCACTCGTAAGTTTCGAGCAATACTCGTGAGTTTCCGGCTTTCACTCGTGAATTTCGAGCTTTTACTCGTAAGTTTCGAGCAAACGAAAAAGCATGGTGTACGGAGGGAATTCCTACACCATGCTTTATTTATTTTGTTATTTACGATGCATCTTGAATTCAAGGAAGAGTTCATTGTAACGGGCCAAGTTTTTCTTCCCAAGGTTTTCGTACACTTCCAGTTTCTTCGTCAGTTCAGGTGATGGATAGAAACGTTCATCCTTAACCACTTCTTCAGGCATATATTTAAGTGCTTCTTTATTAGGTGTCGAGTAACTTACATATTCAGCATTTTGAGCTGCAATTTTCGGGTCCAGCATGAAGTTGATGAACTGGTGGGCCGCATCGACATTTTTCGTTGTTTTCGGGATGACCATATTATCAAACCATAAATTGGACCCCTCTTTTGGAACAACGTATTCGAGATCTTCATTTTCAGCCATGATTTCAGAAGCAACTCCCGACCAAACAAGGCCAATCGCCGCCTCCTGGGCTTCCAATAGCATGCGGCTTTCATCTCCCACTATCGCTTTAATATTCGGGGTGAGGGCATCAAGTTTGGTTTTTGCCTCTTGAAGGTGTTCTTCATCTGTATCATTCAATGAATAATTCAAAGAGTTCAGACCCATGCCCATCACTTCTCTAGCGCCATCCGTCAAAAGGATTTCATTTTTTAAATCTTTATCCCATAAATCCGCCCAGGCCGTTATTTCTTTGCCACCGAGCATCTTGGAGTTGTAAACAATTCCAACCGTTCCCCAGAAGTACGGGACGGAATATTTATTCTCCGGATCGAATGGCAGATCGATGAATCGCTCATCGATATTTTTCAAATTCGGAAGCTTGGAATGATCCAAGGGAACCAGTAAGTCTTCTTGCCTCATCTTATCGATCATATACTCAGACGGAATGGCAATATCATAAGTGGTACCGCCCTGTTCAATTTTAGTCATCATGGCCTCATTCGAATCGAACGTCTCATAAATGACCTTTATACCTGTTTCTTCTTCAAAACGTTCGATTAGATCCGTATCGATGTAATCGCCCCAATTATAGATGGTAAGCGTATTGCTGCTCGTAAATCCCTGCGCTGAATTCAATCTTGAAATCGCATATAGCAGCAAAGCGGATACGAGGGAAATGAGCAAAAACATTTGCAGTAGCCTTTTCATCGTTTCCCCCCCATTCCCGTTTGCCTAACACGTTGAGTTATAAAGTAATAGACGACAACCAACAGCAGTGTCACGACGAACAGCAGTGTCGATAGTGCATTGATATTCAATGAAATTCCACGGCGGGCCAATGAATAGATTTCCACGGAAAGAGTGGAGAAACCATTACCGGTCACAAAGAACGTTACCGCAAAATCATCAAGTGAATAAGTCAATGCCATAAAAAAACCAGCAAAGATACCTGGCAAGATGTATGGAAGGATGACTTTCGTCAATACATCCCACCGGCTGGCCCCTAAATCCCGGGCGGCATCAATTAAAGTAGGGCTCATTTCCTGAAGTTTCGGAAGGACCAGCAGCACAACGATTGGGATACTGAAGGCGATATGTGACAACAGTACCGCGTAGAATCCAAGCTTGATCCCGGCCATTGTGAATAAAATCAGGAAGGAAGCACCGATGATCACATCGGGACTGACAATCAATACATTATTCAATGACAATACCGTATTCTTAGCTTTACTGCTCGTAAAGGAGCGAATTCCAATTGCCCCTATCACCCCGATGATCGTTGCGATCAGTGCAGATAATAAAGCTATCACAAGTGTATTCAATACAATGATCAACAGCCTCGTATCTTGGAACAGCTCCTTGTACCACTCCATCGTGAACCCTTTAAAGTCATACATCGTTCCACCGCTGTTAAAAGAGTAAAAGACTAAAAAGAAAATCGGTGCATAGAGAATGAGAAAAATCAAAACGAGAAACGCTTTTGATATTGGTGATAATTTATTGCCCAATTTACACACCCTGCTTTCGGTTACCCGTTACAAACATAATCAGGAACATTATAATAATCAAAAATACCGCGATCGTGGAACCCATTCCCCAATCCTGTGTTACAAGGAAATGCTGCTCGATAGCCGTACCAAGCGTAATGACTCGGTTACCGGCAATCAATCTTGTAAGCATGAACAATGAAAGTGCCGGGATGAAGACTACTTGGCATCCCGTCTTTACCCCATCTAACGTCAATGGAAAAATGACACGGCGGAATGTCATCCATCGGGACGCTCCCAAGTCATTGGCCGCATCCAAAAGGGTTGGATTCATTTCATCAAGCGCATTGAATATCGGTAAAATCATAAACGGGATGAAAATATAAACCGAAACGAATATGAAGCTGAAATCCGTAAAGAGAATCTGCTGCTTTCCGATTCCTACCGCCTCCAGAAATCCATTCGCCACACCATACGTGCCAAAAATTCCAATGAAGGCATAAGCTTTCAAAAGTAAATTGATCCAGGAAGGCACGATAATCAGCAAAAGCCACAACTGCTTATGCTTGGTTTTCGTTAACAAATAGGCTGTCGGGTAAGCGACTAAAAGGGATATTCCCGTAATCAGGAATGCATACCAAAATGAGCTCAATGTCATTTTTAAATATACTGGCGTAAAGAACTTTTGATAGTTAATCAATGATAAATTGCCTTCAATGTCAAAGAAGGAATAGTAAAGGATTAACAAAATGGGTGCGATCACGAATAAAGCAATCCATAAGACATAGGGTATGAAGTAAATATTACGGGATATTTTATTCTTCATGACTTTCCCCATCATGATACGCTTCCAGACGCTTATCGAATTCTTCTTCAGTTTCACCCAATCGCATGACATGGATCGATTCCGGTTCGAAATAAAGACCTATTTCATCTCCGACTGCCACTTTTTTCGTTGATTGGACAAGCCATTCATTTCCATCATGGTCATAACAGCTGATTTCATAATGAACACCTCGAAATAGCTGGGAGTCCACCCGAACTCGCAGTTTTCCGCGATCGACGGAAGTAATCTCTAAATCTTCCGGGCGGATGACAATATCGACAGCTTCATTACTGTTCAATCCTTGGTCAACACATTCGAACTGTCTGCCGACGAACTCCACGAGGTAATCTTCAATCATTTTTCCTTTTACAATATTGGACTCACCGATGAAATCGGCAACGAATCGATTCAGCGGTTCATCATAAATATCCGTAGGGGTCCCGCTTTGCTGGATTTTCCCTTTGTTAAGGACAAAAATCTCATCTGACATCGCTAAAGCTTCCTCTTGGTCATGAGTGACGAAGATAAACGTGATTCCCAGCCTCTGTTGCAGCTCCCGCAATTCATATTGCATTTCTGTACGCAATTTCAAATCGAGGGCAGATAGCGGTTCATCCAGGAGAATGACTTCAGGTTCATTAACAATAGCCCTCGCAATAGCTACCCGTTGCCGCTGGCCGCCGGACATTTCCCTGATCTCCCGTTTTTCATACCCTTCCAAATTAACAAAGCTGAGGGCTTCCTTCACCTTGATTTCCACTTCCGAATTCTTCATTTTTTTGATCCGAAGACCAAATGCTACATTTTCAAACACATTTAAATGCGGAAACAGTGCATAATCTTGAAATACCGTATTCACTTGCCTTTTATTGGCTGGCACATCATTGATCTTTTTCCCTTCAAAGTAAATATCACCTTTGGAAGCTTCCGTAAATCCGGCAATCAAACGAAGGATCGTGGTCTTCCCACACCCGGAAGGACCCAATAGCGTATAGAACTTCCCTCTCTCGATTTCAAAACTAACATTATCGAGAACCACCGTTTCATCATCAAATTGCTTCGTAACTTGATCGAAGCGTATTATATTCCCATTTGCCATAGCTTCTTCCCTCTCTCCATTCCCTTACTCATCAATCTTCAACGATTGCATTTTTTTGAATTCTATAAGTATGATTCCGTCACCACGAGTAATAACTCGGACGGACCTTCAAAATCATTGATGATTTGATGTTCATCTGAAGCATGAAAATAAATCGATTCCCCTGCCTTGACGAAATACGTATGTGTACCCAGCTTTACAATGACTCTTCCGCTTAATACATAACCGAATGTTTCCGACAAGGATGGTTCAAATTGTTTGAACTCCCCTTTTTCCTGGAGAGTCAGGCGAATAGGTTCCATTTCCTTTTCATTCGATTCAGGCACGAGCCACTGAATTTGGTATCCCCGTTCTTCATCGATGAAAAATGTTTGTGCTTCTTCTTCATACACTACTTTTTGGACTTGATCCTCATCATCGAAGAACTGTTTCGGCTTGCAGCCGAGTACTTCTAAAATATTGAAAAGAGTTTCAATCGAAGGGGAACTAAGATCCCTTTCCAACTGTGAAATATACCCTTTGCTTAAATCCGTTCTTTCGCCCAATTCTTCCTGGGTCAATCCCTTTTTCAAGCGAAGGTTCTTTATTTTTTTTCCAATTTGCATTCCATAACCCTCAATCGGTTTACTTATAGTAAACACAAAGTAGATAAAGTTTTATATAAGTAAACTTTAAGTTTAATTTTACGAATATCATTATACAGGAAATGCCGGAAACTTCAAACGGAATTTCCGGCATTCATTAAAAAAAGGACTGCCGCCTGGCAGTCCCCCTTTTACAACTTCAGACATATCTCTTCCGCTTTCTTTTCCCCATCAGCAATACAATCCGGGATTCCGACTCCATTGTATGAACAGCCCGCAAGTAAAACATTCGGATAATTCTCGGAGATTTTCGCCTCCAGTGATTGAACGATTTGAGGATGTTTAATATGGTAGTTCGGCATATTTTCATGCCATTTCGTCACTTCACTCGTAATTGGATTCCCAGAAATGCTTAGACTGTTCATAATGTCTTGTAAAGCCACAGAGATCAATTCCTGTTTTGTAAGGGACTGTAATCGTTCATAGTCCGGACTAGAGCTTTTATAAAAAAGCCTTACCAAAAGCTGACTGTTTTCAGAAGTATGCTCCCATTTCCGGCTTGTCCAGGTGCATGCATTACAGATCAAATCACTATTATCGCCTGCAATGAAACCTGTCCCGTCTTTAGGAAGCATGCTGTCCGGGATATCGAATCCAAGATAAACGCTAATCATCGAACTATTGATCAAGCCGTTGAAATCCTCATCCAACTCCCTATCCCCCAATAATTTCTGGGCAATTGTATGCGGTGTACTCAATACGATAAAGTCCGTTTCCAGCGTTTCACCGTTTGCCAATGTAATGATGTACGCCTCATCATTTCTTCCGATTTTATCTACACTGACCCCTTTTAATATCTCGACCATATCGAGGCTTTCCTCTATTCTTTCTACCAATGTTGATAAGCCATTTTTAAACGAAAGGAACTTCTTATTTCCCTTGCTTTTATATTTCTGCTTATTTTCCGATAGACCTCGTATTATACTGCCATATTCATTTTTATAATCCAGCATCTCTGGCAGTGTTTTGGCAATGGTCAATTCATTTAATTTTCCTGAGTAAACACCTGATAGGACAGGAGATATCTGCTTTTGCACCAATTCCTTTCCTAAGAAACTTTCAAGAAATAAACCGATGGAGTCATTCTTCGTAAATGTCTCATTTTTTGTGTAGAAATCCTTTAAGGCGTCGACCTTACCTTGGGCGGAAACCAGATCACTTTTGGCCAGTGACTCCAGGCTCATTGGTATTCCGAATAGGGCATCTTCGGGGATTCCCTTCAGCATCCCATCTGTATGAATGAATGATTTTCCCGTCGCATTATAGACGACTTGGTCCTCCAGGTTCAATTCTTTAAGAAATGGCTGTATATTCTGTTTCCTGGCGACGATCGAATCGGCACCCGCTTCAATTTTAAAAGGACCATCGTGCACAGTCCTTATTTTACCGCCTAGTTCCTCATTTCCTTCTATTAATATTAATCGTACGGAGAGACTCCTCGCTTTAACTGTCTTTTGTAAATAATACATGGTTGATAAACCGGTAATGCCTCCACCTACGACTACGACTGTTTTCATTAGGACTACACCTCGATTAAGATTTTGCAATAAGTAAAGTGTACCATAAGGCAGCGGCATTATTAAAAGCAGCCCTTCTAAAATCTTCGGTTACATAACGAAACCTGTAACAAATTGGACAAAAAAGACTTCCCCTTTTGGAAAAGTCCATTAGCCAATTTCATTTGTTATTCCTCCCTTATTCGATATCCTTGTTCCCCATATCCAATCTATATTCCATTATCTCCATCAACCCGCTTCTGCCTTCCTTCTGAATGCCTGTATCCTGAAACCCCGATTTCGCATAAAGCGTTTTTGCGTTCACGTTCATGAAGTCCACTGCCAGAATGATCGAATCCTTGTTTGGAAAAATCCCTTTTGCGAATTCCGGAAGGATTTGCAAGGCTTTCTTTCCTATCCCTTTTCCCTGATGTTTTTGATCAACAAGGAATCCCCGGAGTAAAATCGCTTTTTTATCGCTGGTGAAAGGGTCGGTGTTTTCGCCAATGTGTAAAACGAAAAAGCCAACTGGGATACCATCGGCCAATATTACGAAAGGGTGCCTGTCGCAATCTTCCCGGCAATATTTCAGTGACTCTTCCGGCAGAGCTGAAAAAGGAGTTTGTGTATTCGGTAAATAAAACTGGGAAAGCTGGTGAAGGTGTTCCGGTATATAAGGCGTTAAAGTTATGGTCTCGATTTCCTTTTCCATTAAGCACACTCTCTTTCATCAATTATTGAATACAATAATGATTCGATGCCCTGTCCGATATTCCCTTCACAAACCGGAAGGAGCACTGTCGATATATTCGACAGTGCTCCTTCTGTATAATCAATGTGTATTTTCATTGATAGTGAGTGCTTCCCGTAAATTGATTTGCTGGCGGAGTATGTTGGCAACATCACGGGAGATTTGTCGTTTTTCAAACATATCCTGCACTTCGTCCCGTTCTGCCTGGATCGCTTTATAGAACAGCTCCCTTTCATACTCAACCATTTTACTCGGGGTACTGCCTCTGTTCTCACGTTTGCATTTTAAAATCAACACTTTATACTCGTCTATGATCATCGAGGATGTCTTATGATTATCGGCTGTAATTCCGGCCTGTATCTCTTGGATGGCGGCTTTATACATCCTGATTTTAAGATCCCTGACCTTTTCCAATCTCTTAAGATTGATTTTTCTTATTTCACTTTTATTAGGGAAAAATAATTTTAATACCCTCAGCATACTTCTCCTGAACAGCGTTACTGACCTAAAAAAACGGAACTTCAGTCGATTTGTTACGGCACCTTCCATACGCTGGATATATTCCTTGCATATATACGCCGTCTCCCGGTCCACCTTTTCATCCTTAATGAGTTTATCAAGGAATCTTTGCTCTGCTTCAAGGGCTTTGAAGCGAAGATCCTTCTCTTCTTCCCTTAATGCGGCCGGTTCTTTCTCCTGTTCTACATAGGACAGTTCATTGATCTTGGTACAATACCTGGATATGATCGACAAAGCCGCTTCCCGGTTTTCATCTGTCATTTGGGACTCAATCACCCGTATAGCGGCTTGATGTGAGTGGATGGCAGCAGCTTTCGTTTTGTCAGCCTGCTTATCCACCACTTCCTCTTCTTCCGACCGTGCCACGATTGGCAGAAATACACTCGCAACAATCAGTGTCAGCAATATGACACCTGCTGCAATGAAAATGATTAATGAACGCTCAGGAAAAGGACTTCCATCTGCCAACACATATGGAATCGAGAACGAACCCGCTAACGTTACAGCTCCGCGAACTCCGGAAATGGTAATGATCCCGGCCGCTTTGAAGTCCGGTTTTTGGGCTCCCGCTTTTTTCGTCATCCAGCCAATCGACCAGGCAGCCGTTAGCCAAATGAATCGTAAAGCGAAAAGGAAAAGTGTAATGATCACGATATAAAGGATCACTTGTCCATTATTGAAGGCTGGATCTTGAAAGATCGTTTTCGCAACGCTTGGGATTTGCAAGCCAAGCAAAACGAATACAAGACCATTCAATACATATAAAATGACGGACCATGTACTCTTTGAAACGACTTGAAGTTCCACTGTTGGTGAAATTTCCCGATCTCGTTCAATGGCATGGACAATTCCCCCAGCCACGACTGCCAAAATCCCAGAAAGGTGGAAATGTTCCACAGCGAGGAAAATAATAAAAGGAGTCAGGATTTGGATAAGCATATGCATCGTGACATCTTCCATCCCTAAACGGCGAAGAAATACACGAAGCCTGATAATGATGAAAGCTAGTATCGCTCCACCTACAAACCCACCAATTGCAATCCATATGAAACTGAAGGTTGCGTCGACTAAGGAGAAAACACCAGTGACCGTAGCTGCAACGGCAAACTTAAAGGCAACTAAACCTGAGGCATCATTCATCAGCCCTTCGCCTTCGAGAAGGTGCATGATGCTCTTCGGCAATTTGACACGACTCGCCAAAGCACTTACTGCCACTACATCCGTAGGTGACAGAATGGCCGCCAAAGCGAATGCTGCAGGCAATGGTATCGAAGGGATCATCCAATTAATTAAATACCCGCCTGCCCAAACCGTTATGAATACGAGGCCCAGTGCAAGCATCAGAATGGGTGCTCTCAACTTCCATAGTGCTGTTCGGGGTACATTTTTGCCATCATTGAACAATAGAGGTGCGATGAATAATAGCAAAAATAATTCCGTCTCCATCTCAACATGCATGCCCAGGGGTAAAAGTGCCAATATGACACCGAGTGCTATTTGTATTAATGGTACAGGTATAAAGGGTATAAAATGGTTAATTACATTAGACACTCCTATCAATATAAGAAGGGCTAATATAACAAGAAAAAACTCCATACGAACATCAAACTTCCTCTCTCATCTATAATCATAAATATAAGCGTAACATATTTATACCCAGTCAATCATGCATTAACTATTCTAACCTGGAATCCTTCTGAATAATGATATCTTTTATCAAAAGCGAAGGAGCTTACGTTGTGTACGATGAACACCCGCAAAGAAAAAAGCTGATTGGCTAAACCTTGATCAGCTTTCCCCACATGTTGAAAGAAATGGGAACTAAACGACTCATTTAGTTCCCGGGACGAATAGACGAAGATGTTTATGCAGTACATTTGCCTGGAAAGGAAGAAGAATGCCTTCATCGCCATCGATATTGACTGCAAGTTCCTCTGACGTGGTTAAATGGAGCTTGGATGTTTTAATATATTCGACTTCGTCATTCCCCATGATCTCCCCCCTGATCAAACTGGGAATGATCTTGACGATGAGAGGAAGAGATAAATCCTTAATGATGAATGTGTGCAGCTTTCCATCATTCACTTCCGCCTCTGGTGCAAGTTGTTCAAAACCGCCGACAGAGTTAGTCATGGTTGCAATCAGTAAATGAGCCTCCCCCATCCACTTCCCGTGATCATGTTCAACCGTTAAAGGAAACGGAGTCTTTTTAATGATCGCTTTTGCTCCTTCAATGAAATAGGCAAAAGACCCAAGACGGGTTTTTTGTTCAACGGAAACATTATAGGTGGCCTCCGCGATTGCCCCTACCGCCAACACATTCATGAAGTAACGGTCATTGATCTTCCCTATGTCCGATTCCTTAATATGCATATCCTTCAATGTCTCGATGGCTGCATTGGGATTCAGTGGTATTCCCAAAGACCTGGCGAAATCATTGATGGTTCCTAGTGGAATGATCCCGAAGATAGGCCGATGCTGCTGCTCGCCCAAGCCATTCACTATCTCGTTCACCGTTCCATCACCACCCATGGAAATGACAGCATCGAATCTATCTGCACAGGCCTCCTTTGCAAAACCCGTCGCATCCCCCTCTCCTTCCGTTTTACGAACGCATACCTCATCAAAAAGTTCCCCTAGTGCCTTTTCCGCTTTCGGCAAAATCTTCCCTGCCTTTTCCTTGCCTGAAGATGGATTGACGATAATCATCGCTTTCGACATATGCTACCTCCCATAATTGTACTTCTACTAGCAAGTTACCTCTTTACTGAAGTATTAAAACCATACAGACAGGAACTTACATATAATCGTTGCCGCTTGGATTTTGCTGACATTTTGGAACAAGCTCTTTTATGTTACATCGACTGTGAAACAGGCATTCAATGATCACCCAACTTCCTGTTTCCCATCTGTTATATTAATGGCCCACTCTACACATTGAAAATTGTTTGTCCGTTCCACTCCCTCATTTTTTTTCGTTTTATAAAAAGCATTATTTCTTTCATTTCCTACTTGCCGTGGAGAAAAATAAAAAAATATACAGATGATAAATCCCTTTCCAATAGGGTTTTCACACTATGGGTGAAAAAAATTTCAAATTTTCTGTAAAATACCTATACATTTTCCAGATACAGGTATATACTGTATTATAACAACAAGCAAATGACAAAAACTGTACTATAAAGAGGGGGAGCGAGACATGCAAGCAAATCAATCAGATTTACTCATAATCGATTCATTTAAACATTGCCTGGAATGTGGTGAAACACATGTGGACCATTCAAATTCCTATCTGATGGAATGCGATCGCTGCCTTTCCAAACGTGAAGAATAAAGCGACCGGAAAATATATCTAACATTAAAAGGAGGAAATCATCATGCAAATGAAAAAATCCATTGAGTTTTTTAACAATATCCCTGCTAAACATTGCCCTGAGTGCGGTGACCATATTATCGAGCATGCTGAATCCTACTTAATGGAATGTGACCGCTGCCTTTCCAGACGCGAAGACTGATTAAACCAAAATCAAAAAGGAGGAACCATCATGCAAACTATAAATCCACTGGAATTCTTCAGGACACTGCCGCCTAAACAATGTACGGAGTGCGGAACCCATATCATTGAACAAGCTGAATCCTATCTCTTGGAATGTGACCGCTGCCTTTCCAAACGCGAAGACTGATTAAACCAAAATCAAAAAGGAGGAATCAACATGCAAACTATAAATCCACTGGAATTCTTCAGGACACTGCCGCCTAAACAATGTACGGAGTGCGGAACTCATATCACTGAACAAGCTGAATCTTACTTGATGGAATGTGACCACTGCCTTTCCAAACGCGAAGACTGATTAAACCGAATCATAAGGAGGAATCATCATGCAAACCAAAAATCCATTGGAATTCTTCAGGACACTGCCGCCTAAACAATGTACGGAATGCGGGAGCCATATCATTGAACAAGCTGAATCCTACCTCTTGGAATGTGACCGCTGCCTTTCCAAAAAAGATGAATATTAATAAAAGATGCTGACATCAAGGACCTATATAGGCCATGTTGATGTCAGCATTAACCTTGTTATCTGCCTCCCTTCCTTGCATTCAAAAAAGGATGTCCCCTGGACACCCTTCAGTCTTACTATCTTTTCATCTCCCAATATATTTATCTACATACTTCCCGCTGATCTTCCTGCTGCTGTATTGTAAGAAGTCCAATGCAAAAATCATGAATTCAAGGCCCAGACGCTTATCGGAGCGCATAAAATCAGAACCTAGCAGTTTCTCCAATTTTTCAAGCCTATGATATAACGTTTGCCGGACAATGAATAATTGTTTTGATGTTTCCTGTTTAGAACCGTTACAGGCAAGGTATGTCTTCAGGGTAGGCATTAGCTCTCCATTGTTTTGCTTGTCGTATTCAATGACAGGACCTAAATATTCATATACCGTTTCCTCCAGATTGCCATGTTTATTTATGAGTGAAATCATGCGATGCATATGTAAGTCCTGATAAAAGAAGCTCCTGTCATCCTCTGGTAATGTATCCTGAAGCAGCAACGTTTCTCGGGCCGTTTCATAACTCTTATAAATCTCACTTAACCTTTGAACATGCTTACCAAAACCAATGGAAAGCAGCCCCATACGATTACGCCCGCTTACATCCATTTTCATGATTCGATCCAGCGCGCTTGTAACCCTTGATTTCCAATCTTCGGATGAACGATTATCACCTAAAATAAAAACAAGATGCTGTTGTATTTCCATGGAAAATATCTGAAAGCCGTACTGTTCAAAAACAGTTCTAAACATTATCTTAAAATAGGTTCCATCTAATTTTGCGGAATTTTTATTATACTTTGGGTGTTGTTTGCAAATGCAAACAATTCCGCCATCCAACTGCATTTTCGGATCAATATAGGAAAGCCTTTCCCGGATCGCTTCGTCACTATATTCACCTTCAATCCAATTTGTAAGCCATATACTTTCTTCCGACATTTTCTTTTCTTCTATATACAACTCCCTTAATAGATGCTGTGCCAATGCGGTAGCCGTTCGATCCAAGATCAATGAATCAAAATCAGTCAACTCCCTGCCGTTGCTGCAAATGAGCAGTTCAGCATAATTTTCGCCAAGCACTTGAATCGGCTGTCCAAGAACGGTTTTATCCAACTTCCGCTTCTCTTCATATATGTCCGCTACCATTTGATAGGTTGATTTTTTCTTTATTTTTGGAATACTGGCTATTTCATTTTCATTAAAGATAAGAATAACCTGTACATGTAAATAGCTGTGGAGAAATTTTAGAATTGGTTCATAATGGTCAATTTCGAGGAGATTTTTATTTAACTGCTGTGAGTAGTTTTCTAAGTTGGAGATCATCTGATATTGTTTATTGATGATAAGGGAATGTATATCCTGCGTGATTTCCACGAAAGGGACTTCTTCATGAAATAGGATGATAGGGAATTGCCGTTCATTTGCGAGATCGATGGCACATTGCGGCACTGCCATGGTGTTGGCGCCCATCTCTATACAGAGTCCAGCTGCATCGCATTCTACTAACTGTCTTAAGTAGGATAGAAATGTGTCATCGCAGTCTTTCCACCCTAAACCGGTAGTCAGTATCAGTTCGTTTCCATTTAACAAATGGCTGATTTGGGTGACTTCCATGCAGTGGACCCACTTCACTTGACGCTTTATCCCACTGCTTCCTGCAATTATATCCGTCAGATTAAAATGCTTGCGTGTTAGAATTTCCTCGATTGTAATCGATGTATTCATCCAGCCACATCCTTTTATAAAACCGCTTTAAAATCTATTATAAACGGACAACCCTTAAATCTCCAGACACTTGTCAGAAAATCTAACGTCAAAATTCTACAAAAAACTCGAACAAAAAGGACCCATTCGTGAGGAATAGGCCCGGTCCATGACTATTTCAATTCAATTTTTTTTTGAAAAGCAATGTAGAGAAGTATTTCCTTCCTTCCGGGGTTTTGATGTTCAATTGCTTCCATTCCTGCTTCGTTCCTTCAATCAGTTCAAAATCGAGAAAGGCTCCACTTAAACTTTCGGAAACCCGGGTGATTCGATATCCTCTTTCAAGCAAAAAATCGATTTGTTCCCTTTCTAAGCGATACTCTTGATATTCGGACATTTACATTCCCCCTTTTTCAAACGTTCTCCTTGCCGGTCGAAGCCGTAAAAACCATCTCTTCCTCAAGTTCTGGACCTTCCCCAATTATCCAATCCCTTCCAACTGAAATACCTAAATATTTCTCATCGCTCGGATCGATGATTTCAGCTTGTTCATATCGCTTGAACCACCAATACTTAGCCAATATAAAATAACTAGCACCGCCGAGAAGGAAACCGATAATAAACGAATAATTTGAAAAAATCGTGGCACCGATTCCTCCAATCACCCAAGAAATGATTCCTGCCCAATTCACTCCATTCAAGTACTTATACTGGCCTTCACTTTCATAGAGTTCTTGTACATTCACTCTCCGTTTACGAAGGAAATAGTAATCCGCTACCAGGATGCCGACAATGGACGCCAGGATTCCACCTATTATTAATAAAACTTCTATGATGATGCCGAACAGGCTCCATGGCTGAACTACTATCCCAATAACCCCCGCTACAACGACTCCCGCCCAAAATGGCATTTTAGGACCCATGACATTGGAGAAAATGGTAGCTGCGGGAATGACATTGGCCGTAGTATTCGTCGACCATTGAGCAAATACGATCATGATCAAAAGGACGCCGAGGGCAATTCCACTTGCTGATCCCTGTATGGCAACTACAGGGTCATAATTGGAAACAGCCATATAAGAAACCGCTCCGATAATCACCATGAACGTCTGGGTGATGGGATAGGTGATAATATTCCCAATTATTTGCCCCTTATTGCGTTTGAACCAATTTTTTTCATTTTTTGGTGCCTTTATATAGCGGGAAAGCGTCGGCATATCTGCAGTCAATGTGCCCCAAAATCCCATATTTGCCATAATGACGACCATGAAAGCCGTTGCGGCGGCCCCGCCAGTGACCGGACTTTCAATCCAGGACCATACCTCCCTTCCTTGGGCCACAGCCTGATCGGATAGGGTGAAATACATCCATCCAGAAATTAGAATGATGACGGGCGCCGCCAAGTCGGCGAATCGTTCAATCGACTTTATTCCCATTGCCGTGTTGACCAATTGTAAAACGGCAAAAATGAGGAAGCAGATAAACCAATTATCAAAGTCAAAAAGAGTTGTAAAGATAGCGTTCATTGCAGTGGCTCCAAAGTAAGTATTGAGGCCGAACCAGCATGACGCTACAAAACCGCGCACAACCGAAGGGATGTGGGTGCCAATCGTACCGAACGGCGCCCTCATATAGACTGGAAATGATATTCCATGTTCAACACCGATATCCCCTGTCATTGTCATCAAAAAGCCGAGAACCACACAGGCAATGACCGTTGCAAGAACGACCCAGCCTAAGGATAAACTTTGAACACCGTTCCCACCGATCGCGAAGGCAGCCAATACTACAGCCATGCCCACCCAAATGAAACCAAATCCGGCTGCACTTATGTTTTTCTCACTATGAGGTATAGGCAGCAAATCGGGAGACTTTAAATAATCTTTCTTCTCACTCATAAAAATCCCCCTAATTTAATTTGCAAGATTCCTTACCGAAGTCAGACTGTAAGCTTTTTCCCGGTATCCGGCTTCAACGCCGAATTATATTTTGCCCGTTTCAAGAATTGTCCTTTTCCAGCTTCGCCCACAAATTGTTTGTCTTTAATGACGAATTGACCTCTCGATAAAACGGAAACCGGCTCACCCGTAATTTCCATACCCTCAAACGCATTATAATCCACCGCCATGTGATGAGTATCTGCAGAAATGGCCCTTTCAACCTTCGGGTCAAAAATGACAATATCAGCATCCGAGCCTACGGCAATCGTCCCTTTCTTAGGGAATAACCCAAATAGTTTGGCAGCACGTGTAGAGGTCATGTCGACGAATTGATTCAAGGTAATGCGCTCTTTCATGACCCCTTCAGAAAAGAGGATACTCATGCGGTCCTCTATCGTTGGGCCGCCGTTCGGTATTTTCGTGAAATCTTCACGTCCAAGTTCCTTCTGTCCCTTAAAGTCAAAAGAGCATTGATCGGAGCCGATCGTTTGCAGCTGCCCCGTTTTCAAAGCATTCCATAGCACTTCCTGGTTTTTCTTCTCCCTTAACGGCGGGGACCATACATACTTAGATCCTTCAAAATGGGGCTTTTCAAGATAAGACTGGTCAAGAACCAAATATTGCGGACAAGTCTCACCCCAAATATCCACCCCTTTATTCCTTGCCTCAGTGATCTTTTCAACCGCATCTTCACAGGTGACATGAACGACATAGAGCTGGCCATTTGCCATTTCCGTCAGTTTAGCTGCACGTCCAGTTGCTTCCCCTTCAAGCTCCGGAGGCCTTGTTAATGCATGGTAAATTGGATCGGTGTTCCCTTCGGCAAGGGCCTGCTTTGTAAGATAATCGATGACATCACCATTTTCAGCATGAACCATGACAAGTGCGCCAAGTTCCTTTGCTTGCAACAAAGTGCGGTATAGCGTGGCATCATCAGCTTGAAAAACATTCTTGTAAGCCATGAATACTTTAAAGGACGAAATCCCTTCATTATCGATGATACTTGGCAACTCAGCCAATACTTCATCATTAATCTCACTGATCATTAAATGAAAACCATAATCTATGGCCGCCTTTTCATTGGCCTTTTCATGCCATGTTTCAATTGCTTTCTTTAAAGGCACCCCTTTTTCGGTCAGGCAAAAATCGATGATCGTTGTCGTGCCTCCATATGCAGCAGCGATTGTACCTGTTTCATAATCATCCTTTGTCGTTGTCCCGCCAAACGGCATATCGAGATGGGTATGCGGATCTATGCCCCCCGGAAAAATATATGCGCCTTTTGCATCAATGATTTCAGCCCCCTCAGCCGACAGGTCCTTGCCAATCATTGCAATCTTCTCATTTTCAATCAATATATCCGCTTGATACGTATCTGCAGCCGTTGCAATCGTTCCATTTTTAATGATTTTCTTCATATTCGACCCCTCCATCATTTTACGAAATCAACACTTTCACTGCTTATGCCCCCAAGGAACGATTGGCGTTCATTCCACGTCATTGGCGGCAATTCATTTGTCAATTCGATCATATCGATCGCCCCATCGGCCGGACAGACGATCGAGCAAAGATTACAGCCTACGCAATCCTCTTCGCGCACTCTCAAGAATGAGCTGCCTGACGTGTCCTTTAACATATCTATACATTGATGCGATGTATCTTCACACGCAATATGGCATTTATTGCAGTTAATGCACACATCATTATTAATGCGCGCAACGACCTTATAATTAAGATCTAAGTTCCCCCAGTCGGAATAGCGCGGTACGGACTTACCGACAATATCCATCACGGAGGATATCCCTTTTTCATCAAGATAATTGGACAGTCCATCGATCAAGTCTTCAACTATTCTAAAACCGTGATGCATGGCAGCTGTGCAAATTTGCACTCCAGTCGAACCCATCAGCAAAAATTCCACCGTATCCTGCCAATTTGAAATGCCGCCAATTCCCGAAATGGGAACATTGATCATTTTATTCCTTGCACACTCTGCCACCATATTCAAAGCAATCGGCTTCACAGCTGGACCGCAATACCCTCCGTGAGCACCCTTGCCGCCTACATGGGGAATCGTATTCCATGAATGGATATCCACTCCTGCCAAGCTGTTGATCGTATTGATCATGCTTATTGCATCCGCACCGCCGCGCACCGCCGCTTCAGCCGTAACCGTAATGTCGGTTATATTGGGTGTAAGCTTGACGATGACGGGCTTGGATGCAGCTTCCTTCGCCCAGTATGTTTGCTTTTCAACCAGTTCTGGAACCTGTCCCGAAGCAGCTCCCATCCCACGCTCAGCCATACCGTGCGGGCAGCCAAAGTTCAACTCGTAACCATCGACCCCTACATCTTCTATGCGCTTGATGATCTCATGCCACTTTTCCTGTTGTGGCTCCACCATCACCGATGCAATGATCGCATGATCAGGGAACCTCTTCTTCGTTTCATATATTTCCTTCAGATTCACTTCCAGCGGACGGTCCGTTATCAATTCTATATTGTTGAACCCGGCAACTCTTTGTCCATTAAAACTGACCGCTGCAAAACGTGATGAGACATTCAGGATGGGGTCACCCAATGTCTTCCAAACAGCTCCTCCCCAGCCAGCTTCAAATGCACGCTGAACTTGATAACCCGAATTAGTAGGTGGTGCTGAAGCAAGCCAAAAAGGATTGGGAGATTTAATACCTGCAAGATCAATTGATAAATCAGCCATGATAAGCCTCCTATTTTTCATAGTTATTTAAGCAATATCCACCGCTCCGCCCATCAAAATCGAATCAATTTCATAGGCTGTCTTTTTCCCTTGCTGGGCAGCTGAAACAACCATTGCCTCACCTTGGCCTTTTCCGAAGATCACGTCACCGCACGCAAAGATCTTGTCATTCGATGTCCTGTAGGAATCACCCTCCAATGTCACGACGCCATCATCATGTTGAATGCCGAACTGTTCAATCAATCCTACATACCTTGATTGGCCTATGGCACGAATGACGCCATCGACCGGAATGACGAACTCTGATCCGGAAATTTGGACTGGACGGCGCCGGCCATCTTCACCTGCCTCGCTAAGCACCATTTTTACGCACTCGATACCCGTTACCTGACCGCTTTCATCCGATAGGATCCTGGAGGGGGCAGTCAGCCAGTGAAAACCGACACCTTCTTGTTTGGCAAACTCATACTCAAAATCATAGGCAGTCATTTCCTTTTGGGTACGACGATAAATAATGCTCACCTGTTCGGCGCCCAGGCGAATAGAACAGGTCGCGGCATCGATCGCCGTGTTTCCAGCCCCAATCACCGCCATCTTCTTCCCAATGAATTTATCAGTGATTGTCCCTGTTTTCGTTGCCTTTACGAAATCGATTGCATCATAAACTTCAGCTAAATCCTCCCCTTCAATCCCAAGCTTAGGAACATCGGACATGCCTATCGCTAAAATGACCGCATCATGGTCGGCAGTCAGCTGATTTGCGGAAACATCCACCCCGACCCGTGTATTCGTTTTAATATCAACATCCAAACTCTTTACTTGTTCGACTTCCCAATAAGAAATGCTCTGAGGTAAACGGAACGATACAATTCCGTAAGTATTTAATCCGCCTGGATTCTTTTCAGCTTCGAAAATGGTTACACTGTAGCCAAGCAAGGCTAACTCCCTTGCTGCAGACAAACCCGCCGGACCGCTTCCTACAATGGCAACTTTTTTGCCATTCTTCTTCCCGGCCTTGAATAGGGCTTGTTTATTTTGGATGGCCCAATCTGTGGAATAACGCTGGAGATTGCCGATCATGATCGGCTTTGTAGAATGGTTCAGGACACATGCCCCCTCACATAACTCTTCAGTCGGACATACCCGCGCACAGCTGGCACCGACAGGATTGGCCGTCATGATTGTCTTGGCCGACCCTTTAAAATTACCTGATGCTATCTTCTTGATAAAACCGGGAATATCTATTCCGGTCGGACAGGCTTGGATACATGGGGCATCATAGCAGTATAAACATCGATTCGATTCTTCCAAAGCTTCCCTTGGGGATAATCCCCTCTCCGCTTCCTGAAAGTTAATCTCTAGACCACCTTTTAACGGGCTCGTCATACTCATCCACTATTTCTCCTTCCAAACATTTATTTTTGAAAAATAAAAAGGGAGGAATTGCGTGCATTCTCTCTACTGTCCTCATATTTAAACGATTGAAAGCATTGCCAACATGGTTTACATCCATTTAATCACCTAACAAGTCATGGCGATTTCCCAGCCAAGAATCTCTCATTTTGTTTATTATTTTCTCTCTGATTCTCTCACTGGCCACGCCCCGGTCCCTGTTTCCTTTAAAAAGCCCCCCCTACTAATCTTAAAAACTCAAATCCTGATGATAAATCAGAGAATTGAGTATTCTTTATTCTATAATGTTGAAAAGCAAGTTACATTATACAAAGTGTAAAGTATTTCCAGGCACTAAATTTGCAATATGTAATATTCATGTTATTTTTCCTAACAATAAGTGATAAGCCTCGTCATTTTTCTACATCCAAACTTACTTTTCATCATACTTACTGATATTTTTGGCTGATTTGTTCCGATTACCTGCTTATCAACACTTTGTCCACATAAAAAAAAGCCCAGAAACGAAAATTCTTGGTTTCCTGGGTCTTTTCACATTTATCCACAACTTATTCACATATTATATGGTGTTATTCTCTTTGTTTTTGCAGAACAGAGGCACTTCACCAAAAGTTATCCACATTAACGAATCGACTTTTCCACTTATCAACAACCCATTAAAAATTTATCAACAAGCAGGTTCATTCCGGATGTATAACGTATCGTTTATATTTCTCATAATCCGTTTTCTTGCACTCAAGCTTTATTCGATAACCGATTGCCTCATATTCCGTTTCCGTTATGTGACCATTTTCATTGAAATAAGAAACCAGCTGCCCTTGGTCAAATGGAATCAGCATTTCACAGTGAGTATAGTCGACAAAAATATGCTTGCGAATTTGATTTATCAATTCCTCGATGCCAACTTTGTTTTTTGCTGACATATATACAGAGCCACGATTCACCTGAGGGATATCCAAATCGGTAAGGTCCGCTTTATTATACGCAAAGATCGTCGGAATCCCTTTAATGCCTATATCGTTTAAAGTCTTTTCCGTTATCTCTATTTGCTGCTCATGATTAGGATTGGAAAAATCGACAACATGGATCAACAGATCCGCTTCTACCACTTCTTCCAATGTGGATCGGAATGCCTTCACTAGATGATGCGGCAATTTAGACACAAATCCCACCGTATCCGTCAATAAGAATTCCTTTTTATCCGGCAGCGGAATGTTTCGAACGGACGTCTCAAGCGTAGCGAACAGCATATCCTTCTCCAACACCTGCTTTTCGGCAGTTGGATGGAACATCTCAATCAGTGCATTCATGATCGAAGATTTACCTGCATTGGTATAACCGACTAAGGATACGACAGGGATGGCATTCTTTTTCCGCTGTTTCCTCTGCGTTTGCCTGTGTGCAACAAGGTCTTCCAGTTCTTTATTCAAAACACTTATATTTTCCTCGATCCTCCTGCGGTCAAGCTCTAACTGCTTTTCACCTGCTCCTTTGTTTGTACCGACCCCGCCGCTCTGACGCCCTAGCGACTCCCTTAAACCAACGAGACGCGGGAGCATATACTGCAGCTTTGCCACTTCTACCTGAAGCTGTGCTTCCTTCGTTTTCGCCCGATGCGCAAAAATATCCAGAATCAAGATTGTCCGGTCAATCACCTTGCAATCCATGTCTCTCTCCAGATTACGAAGTTGCGAAGGGGAGAGCTGGTCATTAAAAATGACGACATTAGCTTCTCTATGCTCAACGAGATTTTTCACTTCCTCGATCTTCCCGGTACCGATAAAATGTGATGAGTTCACCCGATGCAAATTTTGTGTGATGGTCCCTGCAACCTCTACCTCACATGCTTCCGTTAAATTGGCCAATTCCTCCATCGAATACTCAAAATCCTTTGAACCGTTGAGATTGACTCCAACCAAAATTGCCCTCTGCTGTAATTCCATCATTTCAAATCCCTTCCGTACATACCTTACTCCCTATATTATACTTAAACAAACTGTCATGCTGCCTAAAAGCGAGCCACATTGTAGTATACCAGGCATCGCTTGCATAAAGGTTGCTGCCCTGAGCAAAGTGTTTTTATTGGACTTCCTTTTACTTTCAACAAAAAATATGACAACCGACTATTTTTTCAAAGTTTCACATGAAACAATTGGAAAGCTCAAAATAAAAGCTCCCTGGTGCACCTTAAGATGCACCAGGGAGCCCATATTATTCTATTCTTTTATTCTCAATAACCTAAGACTGTTCAATGTAACTAATAGCGTCGCACCCATGTCGGCAAAAATTGCCATCCAAAGTGTTAACCAGCCCGGCGCTATCAATAATAAGGCCAGGACTTTAATCACCAATGAAAACGTGATGTTCTGCTTAATGATTTTTAATGTTTTGCGGCTTAAGCGGATTGTATAAGGCAGCTTCGATAAGTCATCACCCATCAAGGCAATATCGGCTGTTTCAAGGGCTGTATCCGTGCCTGCCCCTCCCATTGCGATTCCTACCGTGGAAGCTGCCAAGGCCGGAGCATCATTGACACCATCGCCTACCATGGCCACTCGATCGTATTTTTGTTTCCATCGTTTAATGATGGTCAATTTATCCTGCGGCAAAAGCTCCGCCTCAATCTCATGAACGCCAGCTGCCGCTCCAATCGCTTTTGCCGTACCGATATTATCGCCAGTCAGCATGATCGTTTTTTCAATGCCCAAAGCATGCAGTTTCCGAATGGCTTCCTTACTGCTTTCCCTTATTTCATCAGACACCGCGATGAGTGCATGGAGCTTCACTTGATCGCCAAGCACCATCACCGTTTTCCCTGTATTTTGATAGCCGCTGATTAATTTAAGCACATCATCAGAGAAAACGAAACCTGCCTCTTCCACAAAAAGGTGGGGTTTACCAATGTAATAGATTTCTTGATTGATTTTCCCTTTTATCCCTTTACCGGTGATTGCAGTAAAATCCTCTACCAATAAAGAATGATAGTCCACATCGTAGGTTTCCGCCTTTTGAAGAATGGCCGTGGCAAGGGGATGCTGTGATCTGCTTTCTAAAGCAGCGGCGATAGCCAGCACGTCCTGTTCATTCAACACATCAGATAACATTTTGAAATCGGTCACCTCAGGTACGCCCTTTGTTAAAGTACCCGTTTTATCAAACGCGATTGCCTTTAAGGCTCCCGCTTCCTCCAAATGGACCCCGCCTTTAATCAGCACACCATGTTTCGCAGCATTTCCGATTGCTGTCACGATGGCGATGGGCGTAGAAATGACCAAAGCACAAGGACAGCCGACAACCAGTACAGCCAATCCCCGATAAATCCATTCACTCCAATCCCCGTTCATCACGATCGGGGGTAATACCGCAATGCCCAGGGCAATGAGCATGATGGCCGGCGTATAAAATTTTGCGAATTTATCCACGAAGGCTTGGGAAGGAGCCTTTTCGGCCTGTGCTTCTTCAACAAGGTGGATGATTTTTGCAATCGTCGTATCCTCGACCCGCTTCGTGACCTCCACTTCGAGCAGCCCTTCACCATTTAGGGTTCCGGCAAATACTTCACCCTCAACCGTTTTAAAAACCGGCTCGGATTCACCAGTAATGGCTGCTTGATTAAGTGTCGAGGCGCCCTTCATGATCCGGCCATCCATTGCAAGCTTTTGACCAGGTTTAACGATCATGATGTCGCCCACTTCAACCTCATCAACAGCAACCATCATTTCATGATGCCCTCTAAGGATCAAAGCTTCTTTAGGTGCGATGTTCATTAATGATTCGATGGAATTACGCGCCTTATCCATCGAATATTTTTCCAATGCTTCACTTATCGCAAATAGAATGACGACGGTCGCGCCCTCGCCCCATTCACCAAGCACGGCCGCCCCGATGATGGCAACCGTCATAAGGGTGTGCATATCAAAGCGAAGCCTTACAAGGTTTTTCAAACCATTGACAAATAATGAATATCCTCCAACTATGATTGCAGCCGCATAACCGATTACCGGCATGATGCTTCCATCAGCATATCGCTTATCAAATATCCAGCTGACCAGCAATAAGATAACCGAAAACACCACTTTTATATTTTCTTTTTGCTTCCAAAATGGTTCCTTTTGAGTTGCCTGTTCCTGTTCACCGCGGATCTTCAGGTTATCGAAAGCTCCCGCCTTTTCAATCTGTTCAATGGTCGTGCTGCCCTGTACCGATATCTTCGAGGCGCCAAAGTTGATTTTGGCATCCTTTACACCCTCTAGTTCACGGACATTGTTCTCGAATTTAGCCGCACAATTCGTGCAGGATAGACCCTGGATACGATATGTTTTCATTGGGGATTCAGCCATCGACCCTTACCTCCTGCTGATGTTCTAATGCAATGAGAATCAATTGCTTAATATGGTGATCATCCAAAGAATAAAAAGCCAACTTACCTTCTTTTCGATATTTTACGATTGCATGTTTATAAAGGGTACGAAGATGATGTGACGTCGTCGCCATCGAAGCACCAATGATATTGGCCAGATCGCACACACACAATTCCTCGTCCGTACAGAGCGCATAAGCTATCTTCGCCCTATTTTCATCGCCTATAACCTTAAACAGCTTCGATATGCTGGATATATCCACCTGGGTCATTTCCCCTTGAATGCGATTGACCTTCACTTCATCATGCAGGTGAACATCACATATATCTTTCAGTTCCGTCATCTTCTCACACCTCTCATTCAAATCTTCGTTTGATTATAATATAACACAATTCCCTGAATATTCAAATCCATATTTGAATGTATAAGAATCTTTTCCCCTTCCCAAAGAAATTAATGAAAGTGCCCATATGTTTTTATATGTGGGCCATCGTTTTTTTGTTTCCCCTTTTGCTAACAAAAAGGTCATGCTGCCCTCTTCCCTGATCTTCAAGCAAAAAAAAGAAGGGACAAATTCCTTTACGCCCCTTCAAACAATGATTTCAGTAATTACCTATCGTTACCTTGATACGTATAATATATTTAATTTAGTATTTTATAGAAAAACTATGATATACTTAGTCAAACCTTTTTAAGCGTTTTACTTTACTTGTACCATTTACCCTGCTTATCGTTTAGCAGGGTTTTTTGTTATGTATTTTCACAAAACAAAAAAAGACG
Organism: Peribacillus sp. SRI_006; assembly: GCF_057586375.1. NCBI lineage: Bacteria > Bacillati > Bacillota > Bacilli > Caryophanales > Bacillaceae > Peribacillus > Peribacillus sp. SRI_006. The sequence goes on from NZ_JBYCZT010000022.1 coordinate 58,986, forward strand.
GACCCTTTAAAAAGGATCCGTCTTTTTTTGTTATCGAAATTATGCTTTTTGAACGTTAGAAGCTTGAGGTCCGCGTTGACCTTGTTCTACTTCAAAAGTAACTTCTTGGCCTTCGTCTAAAGATTTGAAACCTTCGCTTTGGATAGCTGAGAAATGTACGAATACGTCGTCTCCGTTTTCGCGTTCGATGAATCCAAAACCTTTTTCTGCGTTAAACCATTTTACTTTACCTTGTTCCATTGTTGTTGCCTCCTAGTGCATCTAAGCACAATGTATTACTATCCTTGCTCTAAGTCATCATCGAAAACGAAAAGTAGTACTTTTAGTATCCTTAGTACCGAACAAAAATAATTAAGACTAAGCATAACATTAAATGGTAGCGATTGCAAATAGTTTGGGGAAACTTTTTTCCAGCAATTTTTAATACTCTCTAAATTCTATAAAAAAAAGCAGTAATGAAAGTGACTCTATCTATTACACATGAACTCTTACATACATACATTCATCCAAACAAAAACCTCTCGTTTACTAATTTAAAGAGGTTTCATAGTGTAGATAAACTCGATATTTTCTACATTTTTTTGAGGGTGTGTAAAACGGAACGTTGATTTCCTCTCCGGGCGGTCCTCCCTCGGCGCGCTTTCCCGCAGGAGTCTCGTACCTTCCGTACCAATCAACTATGTTTAAAAACTCAGATAGAACCCATTTTGTCTCCAAAAACCTCCCGTAAACAAAATTAAGAAAGGTCTTTGTAGATGTTTACATCAAATATTTATTTTTCCGTAATGAACTTTTCCACCATTTCTTCTAAAATCGCCGATTCTTTTGCTAAATCTTCATTTTGTTCCTTCAATCCAGCCATTATGGTACTTTGTTGAATGGCAGCTGCCGAGATTTGCTCCGTTGTTGCGAATCCTTCTTCGGAAATCGCCGCAATTTCCTGTATGGATGCCAGGCTTTCATCCGAAGACTCATTGATTTTTTTCGAATGGGCGGCCAATTGTTCTGTGCCTTTCAGCAATTTCTCTACGGATTCGAATATCTTATTGAAAATCTCGCCATTGTTTTCCACTAAGGAAACACCATTTAGTATATCCTGAAAACTCTCATCATTATTTTGGATGACTTTGGCTGTTTGTTCATTAATCCGCATGATCGATTCTGAAATGATATCGATGGATTCATCGGTTTGCACAGCCAATTTTTGCACCTCTTGAGCGACTACGGCAAAACCTCTGCCAGCGTCACCCGCCCGTGCCGCTTCTATGGATGCATTCAGGGACAGCAGGTTCGTTTGGGAAGCAATCACCCTTATTAAGCCAATCACTTCATTTATCTTCACTACATCCTCTTCCAGGCTCACCAAATTTGCTTTATTCGCTTGGCCGTTTTCCATGATTTTATCCATCTGGCTCGTTACATCTTGCACTTGTTTACTCCCTTGCTCAGCAAGTGTATTTGCATGCATAGTAAATTCATTCATTTCATTCGTTTGCTCGTTCATTAAACGGATCGTATCCGTTAAGTCACTGATCATATTGGAAATCCGGTCAATATGATGGGCACGTTCTTCCGAAGCCTTTGCTTCTTCCGTTGTCCCCGTCACTATCTGGCCATAGGATTCCACCATCTCTTCAAAGGATTGCTGAATGGAAACTGTCGTTTGACTCATCGTTTGGGCATGTTCACGGACATTCTGGATAATATGGGACAAACTTAATCTCATATCTTCGAATCCATTTGACAGATCGCCAATCTCATCCTCTCTGCCAACGGGAATCGATTTACTTAAGTCCCCTTTTGCCATTTCATTCGTGTAACCAACAAGTTCATTGACGGGTCCCGAAATCTTTTTCCCGATGACAACGGCGCATAGCACACCCAATATAACGGCACTTGCAAGAAATAAGATATTATAGAATATCATTGTGCTTTTCAATTCATCAATGAAGCTTGCATCCATATCGATTCCGACAATCGCGTCCGTTCCTTCGATTGGCGTAAAGTACGACTTATGTGTTCCCCACTTATCTTTATATATTTCACTCAGGACGTCTTCGCTTCCATTTATCGATTTTGCCTGTTCCGGTGTGAAGGGGGATTCCACCATATAGTCATCGCTGCCGCTCAAGGCTACAATCATGTCGGCATCATTCTCCCGCTTCAAAACATAAACATATTCAATTCCCTTTTTATCTTCAACAAAGGCATCCAGTTTCCGCTTAATCTCTTCGCCCCGTTCGGAAGCCTTGTTTATCAAAGTGGGATTGAGGCTCGCTGCTAAACTGTGGGCATTTTCAGAAAGGCGATCATCGAATTGCGGAAGGACATTCTCATTGATCATTTTATTAGTAATATAGGAAAAGCAAAGGCCCATGGCCCCTGCGAAAATCACGAAAGGAATAATGAAAAACAAGAATAGTTTTGCCAATAGAGATTTTTTAGGATTCAGCTTTGAAAATCTCATTTCCATGCCCCCCTTAGTTGAAAACCAGGTGTTTTATAGTCAAATATGGTATTAAATCCAAATGAAGCAATTGGAGATTTTCATTCAAATCCTCACTTCTATAAAAGATGATGGCCATGCTCCGGTCATTTTGAAAAGGAAGCTGCCTATATTCCAAAACATGTTCGAATTCATGAAGAAGTCCATCATGATCAATACGTGCAACATCTTCCAGATTTATTTCAAGCGGAACCTCTGCAAAGAAAAAGCTATATATTCGATCGTCCATCTCTTCCAATATCCGATTCCAATCGGGTTTCGTTCCTGAAAAATAATGTTCATACATATTCATTCCATAGGCATGGTAACCTAGATCCGTTGTACCCGCCCCAGCAAAACGCAGGGGATTGATTTCGATGGGTATCACCCGGCTTCCCTTTTTGCGGATTTCAAAGTGTACAGGATAATTCATAAGCGGAAGGACCGTTTGGATATTCTTCATGAACTTCAATGCATCATGATAGATTTCATCAATGGCCAACTTCGAAGTATAATAAATTCGATCGGAAGTATCGTAATCGTCCTTGAATGATCGTTTGAACACATTCAAAATGACCGGTTCACCATCTTGATTGTAATAACCATCAATGGCATACTCTTCACCCTGAATCCACTCTTCTATCAAAACGGTCTGGGATCCGACCACTTCTGAATCATATAATCCACCCGAATGAAGTAAATCGGCTTTAAGCTGGTTCACGGCTATATACCAATCCTGTTGATTCTTGACTTTGTGCACACCTACACTGGAATAGCCAATATTGGGTTTGATAACTACCGGAAACGGTATTTGATTTATATCCAGCTCACTTATCATGGATAAATCGATATCTTGGAAATAGAAATCAGGATATAAAGATTTCGTCAAATTTCGCACCTGGCTCTTATCCTTCAATAACTTTGACCAAATGTATTCATTGCTATCCGGTTGAAAATGCCCTAGTAGTGTTATGCCATTTTCAGAGTTTGTAAGAATTCTTTTTTCCTTTTCCATGGACTTGAAAAATTCTGTATCCTTTTGAATGTTTAGCTTTTCTGATGTTAATGTGTCTCCCCACTGACCTTGTTCCAATACTGGGATTTGCTGTTCCTCTAACACCTTTAGAAGAATTGGCGACACAATCGACTCATTCAAAATAATCATTTTTCCACCTAACTTGTACTGTTTTTTGTATCTCCATATTTAATCGGTTAAAACCGGTAAGTTTTTAGCTTATATAGGTATTTATTATTTAAAATCAAGATATCACTATATCTTTTTACCTATCAGTCATAAACTTGAGATCCTTACACATATTCCTTACCGTTAACCATCGAATATTTAATTTCCTTGTATCTTCATGAAAAAAAGCAAACACTATTTTAAGTGTCTGCCATATTTTTGCAAATTTATCATTCAGAAAAGGTTCACCAAAATTTTCGTGGAATAACTAAGACTCGTTCATATTCAATTCATAACTTCTTTATATACTTCTCTGTAATGAAAATCGAGAAAGGATGTATTTACATATGTCAGAAGCAAAAAAACAAAAAGGATGGCGCCAGTTCATTCGATTGGTTCAACAAACGAAGCCTTCCAAACTAATGATAGGGATTGCATTAGCATTAAGCCTAGGCACAACAGGTGTAGCTTTATTAGTCCCATTATTCACAAAAAATCTAATCAATGATTTTTCAGTCAGTTCACTAAACGCTGAAAGAATCACACTTCTCGTTGTTGCCATCATTGTTCAAGCATTGGCCAGTGGATTTTCCATCTATTTATTAAATCGGATCGGTCAATCCGTAGTGGCAGGTATCCGCGATCAACTATGGAAAAAATTACTTGTATTACCCGTGAGTTATTTTGATGATCATCCATCGGGGGAAACAGTCAGCCGAATGACAAATGATACAACTGTAGTGAAGGGATTAATCTCTGAACATCTCTCTAATTTCGTTACAGGAATCATTTCCATCGTAGGTTCCATGATCGTGTTATTCGTACTGGATTGGAAAATGACATTATTGATGTTCACTGCAATTCCGCTCTCTGTTTTGATATTAATGCCGTTAGGGAAAAAAATGCACAAAATATCAAAAGGGATGCAGGACGAGACAGCAAGTTTCACCGCAGTCCTTCAGCAGGTTCTAACGGAAATACGTCTTGTTAAAGCATCAAACGCAGAAGCTTTGGAATATCAAAATGGCCAAAAAGGAATCCAGAAATTATTTCAATTCGGATTGAAAGAGGCAAAAATCCAAGCGTTGATTGCGCCGCTAATGAGTTTTGTCATGATGGCATTACTCGTCCTGATTTTAGGTTATGGGGGAATGCGTGTTTCTTCAGGAGCACTGACTGCTGGGGCTTTAGTTGCTTTCATCATGTATCTTTTCCAAATAATCATGCCAATGGCTCAATTGGCCAGTTTCTTTACACAATTCCAAAAAGCAACGGGTGCAACAGAGCGCATCATTTCCATTCTGGATTCTGTGGAGGAAGAAGATGCGAAGCAGCCCGTTCAAAATATGAGTCAATCCATCAGCGTGGATCACCTGAACTATAGTTACAATAATGGAGAACAGGTACTTAAAGATATAAGCTTTAACGTTGAGGCTGGTAAGGTCACTGCAATAGTCGGCCCAAGCGGCAGCGGAAAAACGACCCTTTTTTCATTATTCGAGCGTTTCTACAAACCACAGGAAGGATCCATATCCATAGGCGGGACATCCATAAATGATTTCACACTGCTTTCATGGAGAAGCCAGATTGGATATGTTTCACAGGAAAGCCCGATTGTATCCGGTACAATTCGAGATAATATTTGTTATGGCATCAATCGGGATATAACAGATGATGAATTAAATCAAGTGGCTAAAATGGCGTATGCAGATCAATTCATTTCTGAGATTCCGAACGGATATGATACAGAGGTCGGTGAAAGGGGCATGAAATTATCAGGCGGTCAAAGACAAAGAATTGCAATCGCCCGTGCATTTTTAAGAAACCCGAAAATATTAATGCTGGATGAGGCTACCTCCAGCCTGGACAGCAAATCAGAAAAAGTGGTTCAACAGGCATTAAATCACTTAATGAAAGGAAGAACAACAATAGTCATCGCCCACCGCCTATCGACCGTTATCGGTTCGGATCAAATCATCTTCCTTGAAAAAGGGAAAATAACAGGCAGCGGAACACATAAAGAGCTATATAATACGCACTCATTATATCGCGAATTTGCTGAACAGCAGTTGCACAAGCTTGAACTGGCCTAATTCGCCGAAAGGAAAGAAGAAGGATGACAAAAATATTGATAGTCGATGATGATGCACATATTCGCGAACTTATAAACCTGTTGTTAAGAAAAGAAGGCTTTGATCTATATGAAGCGTCAGATGGAATGCAAGCATTGAAAGTAATGGAAAAAGTGAAAATCGATTTGGCAGTCATCGATATTATGATGCCTAACATGGATGGATGGCAATTATGCAAAGAGTTACGGGAATTTAGTGATATCCCCATTTTAATGCTGACTGCAAAAGGGGAAACAACGCAAAAAGTAAAAGGATTCGGGCTTGGGGCAGATGATTATCTTGTAAAGCCATTTGAACCGATCGAATTGGTTCTTAGAATAAAGGCATTATTAAAACGGTATAAAATCACTATTTCACAAACATTAAATATCGGCGAATTAAAGATGAATCGTAACACGCATGAAATGTCATTCAAAGAACAGGAATATACGATTCCATTAAAAGAATTCGAATTGCTGTTTAAATTAGCAAGCTATCCCGGAAAAACTTTTTCCAGGGAAGATCTTATCGAAGACATTTGGGGCTATGATTATGAAGGGGATGAACGAACTGTCGATGTTCATATAAAAAGAGTGAGGGAACGGTTTCCTGAATCGGAATTCCCCTTCCGGATTAAAACGATTTGGGGATTGGGCTACCGTTTGGAGATAACGAGATGAGAGGCAATCGATTTTTCAAACAAATGCTTGGCATGCTGTTTTTTGTAACGTTTATTTCAATTTCCTTTTCCGCCGGGTACTATATCATTGAGCTTTTGCCCTTAAGGTTAACCAATTATGTTCGGTATCTGGCTACAATCGTGACAAGCATCGCAATCATGATAGTAATTGGTCGCCTTATCCATGCTATCCATCATGATAAACGGGTAAATATATACCTAGAAATCATAGATGCCTTAAGGAAAATAGCAAATGGCGATTATAATGTACAACTGGATTTTAATATGGACAAGAGAAACGAAATGACCGATATCATTAACCATTTCAACCACATGGCCAAACAATTGAAGCAAATGGAAGAAATGCGGCAGGAGTTCATCTCTAACGTCTCACATGAAATACAGTCGCCCCTTACCTCCATTGTAGGATTTGCCCAAGCACTTCAATTTAATAAGCTGACAATCGAAGAACGAAATCATTATCTTCATATAATAGAGACAGAGAGCAGGAGATTATCCAAATTAAGTGATAACCTTCTAAAGCTTACATCCCTTGAATCCGAGCATCCTCCTTTTGAAAGGACAGATTTCCGGCTGGATCAGCAAATACGGACCATTATTTTGGCTTGTGAACCCGCTTGGTTGGAAAAAGAACTCGAATTGGACATAGCCTTGGAAAAGATTCCAATAGTGGCAGACCAGGATTTGATGAGCCAAGTATGGACAAATTTAATACACAATAGCATCAAATTCACCCGCCATCGCGGAAAGATCACGATTCGATTACAACAGATTGATAGCCTGGCATCCATAACGATATCCGACAATGGAATCGGCATTTCCGAAACCGACCAGTTCCATATATTCGAGCGATTCTATAAAGCCGACCTGGCAAGGGAACGCTCAAAAAGCGGCAGCGGTTTAGGACTATCCATCGTGAAAAAGATTATAGAGATGCATGAAGGGAACATATCCGTGAAAAGCGAACTCGAAAAGGGAACGACCTTCACCATTCTGCTTCCTATTTCGTGAGGGTTTTGTGATTGTTAAAAACCTTTTTAAATCATTCATGCTGCTGCTATTTTTAAAAACACTGCCCGTTCGTTGATGATTATATTGTAATATCGACACTTCTACTAAAAGCAGGCGATTGTTTGATATTTTGCGGAAACTTCCTTAAAAGATTGAAATAGGAATTGGATAATTTTAATGATGCTAGTATTACTTATATTATAAACGTTGGGTACAAAAAATGAATTTGATACCCAACGTTTAACAAGCCGGAAAAATTGTTGGTGGCAATAAATATGGACACTCCTCATAAATGAAATCGTTATAATACCTGTATTATCTTTGATTAAACTTTATTTTATTGCTAGGAAAAGAACATACATCAAAAACAACAAAATAATATATCCATCAAAGAATATAACTTTTTCACTTTGAAATTGATTATTTTTTCTTACCTTTATAAATAAAAAAGTTAATATAGATAGAAAGAATATTAAACCTGTTATAGTAGTAATTGGCGACACCATTATCTGAAAATAAGTTTCTGTAACCTTTTCTGGGAAATGCATGATGGTCCTCATTATTTCATTCACCAAAAAGTGAAAAAAGATAGCCGGAACGATGCTCCCAGTATAGATGGTTAATAGTGCAAGAGAAATACCCATTACAAATGCAAAAATAAAATTTCCTACCGTCATATGATAAATGCTAAAAATAAAAGCACTTAAAATTATGGCCGATTTTATGTTCATTCTCTGATATTGTTTTAATAATATACCCCTAAAAAGAATTTCTTCACTAATCGCCACTGAAAAGCCAATCATCATAATACTGTAAAAACTTATGTTTTTACTACTTTCCATAAGTGTACAAACAATTTTTTCAGCAGTAAGCCATTCGCCCGTTAGTAGATAATGTTGGGTCCTACCAAAAAACACAGTCAGCATGTGAGCTATACTACCCATTAACATACCAAAAAGAATATATTTTATATGTACCTTATTAAGCCTAATGCTCGATAAGGTTATTTTTTTCTTTTTTAAGAAAAGAAAAAGAATATAGATAATAACCAGTTTACTTATAAAGAAAAATAATTGTTTGTTTATTTGCAAAAAAAGTTCTTGTAATGTAAGTTGGGCAAAAGGAAAAATAATCATAATTAGTATTGTTATATATAATATAAAGCGATGTGTTTGCTTAATATCAGTATCCATTCTTACCCCTTTGCTATACAATAATTTCAAAGAAGTCATTTTTTAGAATAAGAGTTTGTATTTGCACTTTTTTCAACTTATTTTATTGCCACTTTTTTATATTTAATGTAAGTTGCATTTCTTTGCTCTGTTTTTATCAAATTACCAGTTGGACTATATGTTTTTAGAGTGCCAGTCAATTTCCATGTTTCTTTGTATTGGTTCCATTTTTTCGTTGCCGAGTATACCTTTTCTCCGCCACCAGAAATAACTAATTTACCAGCTATCTCTACCTTGAAGGTAAGGTTAAGACTCCAGTTTGTAGTATCAGTCACTTTTTTGTGAAAGACACTTGATTGTCGTTTATCTGTGGCTGTTTTCCAAGTATACCGATTACAAGTAGCACACACTGGAGATATACCAATTCTATTATTCGTGATTTCTCCTGTTTTTTCATCTACAAGTATAGGTATTTCTTGACCTAAAAGTACATCAGAGCCTGATAGAGTTGTATATTCTGTCAGAAACTCACCTGATTGGCTTTCCTCTTTTAATTCAGTTGGAGAACTTGCAAAAGTTGATATTGGACTAAATCCAAACCAAAATACAGGAATTATTAATATAAAAAGGTATAATAACTTCTTCATTTCTTCACCCCACCTAATATTTTTTCCTTGGATACCCCTTATGAATTTTTGATTTAATATCTTAAGTAGTTTGGTTGTAATATTTGTTCTCTCGATTTTATCAAAAAACAAAAGCACAAGTAGTTCCAAATTTGGAACTCCCTGTGCTTTTTTTGAACTTAAACTATTTATGGAGTCGCAACCGTAAAGGTAAGGTCATTAAGGATGGAGAATCTGCCTTTTTGCCTATGGAGCTAGATCAGGCGGCATATATGGAGAGCTTATATCCTCAGAACCACATCGTTTCACTTCTAATATTGAACAGAACCCCGAATAAAGGACACTTTTATAGAGATTCAGCCCACCCTCCGATTTTTACTTATTTCCGCCAAAAAGTTGAACAGTCTACCTTATCAAAAATATTATACTCAATCATTTTCTCAAGTAATGAGTAATCAACCGGACTGTCCCACTTGATACGTACCAACTGCTTGGTGTGATCATAGCCAGCCAGCACGATTTCATCAGAGAAGTGATCGATCCCTGCCTTTTCAGGAGCAACAGCCAAATGATGTTTGGCTACGCTAAAGCCAATAATATATGTGTCATGATCGGTAAACATAGGCTGATTCCACGCAATCTTCGGCATTAGATTTGGAAATTTCTTAGTTACCCAAGCCAGGACTTCTTCCGTTCGTTCCCTATGTTGCGGGTTATCAATATTCGCTAAAAATTCTGCAAAGACTTCCATGCTATTCTCTCCTAAATAAAAAAAATTTTATGAAGACTTCATTTTCAACATCACCTAAATTTAATGCCAATATGGGTTTCTTTCAACAATGCATCATAGGAAGATCATTAACATTGCTCTAATGGATGCCATGACTACCTACTGATGGATTTGATAGATTATATTACACTGCACACCGATTCATATTACCTCGGTCTTCTAATCAACTTGTCAACTTGAGAGGTTCTCGTTGTTTTAAACATAAAAATACCCCTTTGGCTAATCATAGCCAAAGGGGTAAAGCTTCGCAACTTTTTATAATCTACATTGCATTCATTCCAACTTACTCAACCGTTACACTTTTCGCGAGATTACGCGGTTTATCCACGTCACATTCGCGGTGCAAGGCTGCGTAGTAGGCAATGAGCTGCAGCGGGATAACAGAGATAAGGGGTGTTAATAGTTCATTCACTTCCGGGATGACGAAACGGTCATCCTCTTCTTCCAGACCCTTCATGGAAATGATGCAAGGGTTGGCGCCACGGGCAACCACTTCCTTCACATTACCACGGATGCTTAAGTTGACGCCTGCTTGAGTAGCAAGGGCTATGACAGGTGTACCTTCTTCAATCAAGGCAATCGTTCCATGTTTAAGCTCTCCGCCAGCAAAGCCTTCCGCCTGGATGTAAGAAATCTCCTTCAGCTTAAGTGCCCCTTCAAGTACAACATAGTAGTCAAGGGAACGGCCAATGAAGAAGCAGTTTCTCGTAACGGACAAATATTCACGGGCGATGTCTTCCATCTCTTCTTTCGAATCACATAGTGCTTCCATAGCCGTCGCAACGATTCCAAGCTCTTTTACAAGGTCGAAACCGTACTCCATGTTACGGAATTGGCCAGTTACATTCGCCAAGATGGATAAGACTGCCACTTGGGCTGTGTAGGCCTTTGTAGAGGCTACGGCAATTTCAGGACCAGCATGCAGCAAGAGCGTATAATCCGCTTCACGTGACAATGTAGAGCCAGGTACGTTCGTGATGGTCAGGGCTTTATGACCAAGCGCTTTGATGGACACTAACACGGCACGGCTATCTGCAGTTTCACCACTTTGTGAAATGAAGATGAATAGCGGTTTTTTCGATAATAACGGCATATTGTAAGTGAATTCCGATGCCACATGGACCTCAACCGGAATTTCAGTCATTTTTTCGATGAATTGCTTACCAATCAACCCTGCATGATAGCTGGTTCCGCAAGCGATGATATAAATACGGTCAGCCTCACTTACGGCTTCAGTAATGTTATAGTCGATTGCAAGTTTACCTTCTTCATTTTGGTATGCTTGAATGATTTTACGTATTACGGCTGGCTGCTCGTCGACTTCCTTGAGCATATAGTGTGGATACGTACCTTTTTCAATATCACTTGCATCCAGTTCAGCCGTGTAAGGAGCACGCATGACTTCTTCGTTGGAAAGGTTCTTGATCGTTACCTTTTCATTTGTCACGATAACCATTTCCTTATCCATCAGTTCAAGGAATTGATCTGTGACTTGCAGCATCGCCATTGCATCCGAAGCGACAACGTTAAAGTCTTTTCCGACACCGATCAGCAGCGGGCTTTTATTTTTGGCGACTAAGATGGTTTCATCATTTTCAGCATCCAATAGGGCAATGGCATATGAACCCTCTAATAGAGTGAGTGTTTGACGGAACGCCTCTTCCACTTCCATACCCTCGTTCACGAACTTCTCTATGAGTTGAACGATGACTTCCGTATCCGTTTCACTTTTAAAGGCAACATCCTTCAAATATTCACGTTTTAGAATCGCATAGTTTTCAATGACACCATTATGAACTAAAGTCAATCGACCTGAATTACTTTGGTGAGGATGGGCATTTTCACGGCTTGGCACACCATGTGTAGCCCAGCGCGTATGTCCTATTCCGGTATGCGCCATAGTATTTTCATCCACGGCTGCTCGTAAGTCCGCTATTCTTCCCTTTTCCTTAAAGATTGTCACTCCTGCTTCATTTCTCACAGCAATCCCTGAAGAGTCATAACCGCGGTATTCAAGTTTTTCAAGACCTTTTAATAAAATTTCCTTTGCATCGTTAAGTCCAATATATCCAACAATTCCACACATAATTTCTGTTCCTCCAACCGATTCGAGGGAACAGGAATGCACGGGGGCATCCCTGCCCCCTCATCTCTGATATATATTTTTATAAAGGAAATGCCCTAAAGCACTTTTTCCCATTGTGCATTTCCGACCCTTTGTGCAGTAAGTTGCCCTACTGTTTTAAGATTGGAATTATTGCGGCTGTGCACTTCAGCCGGGAGGTATCCGCCGATCATTCGATAAACCTCCTCCTCGTCAACTAAGTCATTTCTCGTCCAGACTTAGTTCAGGCGCTTTTGTGAATCCATTCTCTCCTTGCCTACCCTCCTTTTTAAAACAACCATTTTTAGAAAGTGAGTTGTAAATCAGGATAATCATACCTTAAACAAGGGACATAGGTCAATTCTTAATTACCTTTACCAACAAAAAAGACTTCTTTATAAAAATATGCATAAAAGGAAATTTCGTTCCTTTTATGCATAGGATTAGTTATTCGTTCATTCCCATTTCCGCTCTTACAACTGCGACGATGCGCTCTACATAATTAGTGCATTCCTCAGCTGTCGGTGCTTCAGCCATAACACGGACTAGAGGTTCAGTACCGGATGGTCTCACCAAAATGCGGCCGTTTCCGTTCATTTCCCCTTCGACTGCCTTGATGACTTCCTGTACCTTTTCATTATCTGTTACTGCGTGCTTATCGGTTACTCTGACATTGACCAGCGTTTGTGGATATTTCTTCATCTCGCCAGCGAGCTCGGATAAGGTTTTTTGGGTGTCGCTCATGATGTTCACAAGCTGCAAGCCCGTCAATAAGCCATCTCCTGTCGTGTTATAGTCCAGGAAGATGATATGTCCGGATTGCTCTCCGCCAAGGTTATAGCCGCCTTTACGCATCTCCTCGACCACATAGCGATCCCCCACTGCCGTCTGGGCGCTTTGTATACCATGCTCTTCAAGACCTTTATAAAAACCAAGGTTGCTCATGATCGTAGAAACCACTGTTCCCTGTTTCAAACGGTTATTATCTTTCAAGTATTTCGCACAGATATACATGATTTGGTCGCCGTCCACTATATTTCCTTTTTCATCTATTGCAATGACGCGGTCTCCGTCGCCATCAAATGCAAGCCCAACATCCGCACCTTTTTCTTTTAAGAATTCAGCAAGTGCCTCAGGGTGGGTGGATCCTACATTATCATTAATGTTCAAGCCATTGGGCGATGCCCCCATTGTAGAGATGTCTGCATCAAGATCTGCAAACAAATGCATGGCCAAGGCAGATGTAGCCCCATGTGCACAATCAAGAGCAACATGAATGCCTGTAAAATCTTCATCCACTGATTGTTTCAAATACTGGAGATACTTTTGCCCTCCTTCGAAATAATCATTCAAATGGCCTAAATCTCCGCCAACCGGGCGTGGAAGCTCATCCTTTTCCTTATCTAATAGTGCTTCAATTTCCGCTTCTTGATCATCGGATAACTTAAATCCATCCGGTCCAAAGAATTTAATGCCATTATCCGCTACCGGATTATGCGAAGCGGAGATCATGACACCTGCTTCAGCACTTAAGGCCTTTGTTAAATAGGCTACTCCCGGTGTCGAAATGACACCCAGGCGCATCACTTCAGCCCCAATGGATAAAAGACCTGCAACAAGCGCACCTTCCAGCATTTCACCTGAAATACGAGTATCGCGCCCTATAAGCACTTTGGGTTTTTCTGTATTTCTAGTAAGAACGTAGCCACCAAAACGGCCTAGTTTAAATGCCAACTCCGGTGTTAACTCGCTATTCGCTATACCCCTTACTCCGTCTGTTCCAAAATATTTACCCATCTTTATCGCTCCTTCTTCGAATCGTTACTGAATTTGATGATGATGTTAAAGGAAGGTCATGTCTCTTCGTCTTTTTGTGTGATGGTGACCGAAACCGTTTTAGAATCCAGCTCCCATTCCACTCCCTCAGGCACTGTTACCGCCAGATCCACATCATGCGTACCTTCATCTAAATTACTCACATCTACTGTAAGATTAATGTCGTCTTTAGTTATTTTCTTCAAATCATCCGCCTCACCAAGCAAAGTGATGCTGGTTACATCGGATTCCAATTCGGCATCTTGGTCATCCCGTATGCCCACAGGAACTATTTGTATATTATTGAAAGTTTTGGACTCAATGGCAGCCGGTTCATCTTCTTCTTCTGGTTCTGGTTTTTCTTCGACTACTTGTTCTTCTTGTTTTTGTTCGGTTTCTGGTTCTTCCTCTTCCACGACTGGCTCTGCATTCTCTTCATCTACATCAACTTTTTCTGTACGAATCTTGACCTGCGCCTTACCCAAGGACATTTTTTGTACACTATCCGGTTTATTAAGATCGAGTTCCAGTTCTGTATCACCATCAATTTTCGAGATATTTACAGGAAGATTTATTTCATCTATTTTCTCCAGGCTCGTTTCCGAACCAAATAAGGTGACCTCTTTTGGATCGACACTTATACTCGTGATCCTGATTCCATCCTTTGCCTTGCCGGTTTGCTTCGGTGCTATCGACACCGTCTTGGAAGGAATGCTCACTTTTAAGGAAACGGCAACAGAAGATGGCTCGATCGTCACATCCAGCTTATTCAAATCCCTGTCCAAGGCTTTAACGGTTGCCTTGCTGTTCACCGTTTCGTTAAGTCCCTTACTTATTTCAAGGTTTGCCTTTACATAGGAAATTTGTTCAATTGCATCTTTAGCACCCGTTATTTTAACAGTTTTCGGGCTGACTGTTGGCTGACCGGCTGTATACCCCTCTTCAAGTAAAGAGCTGTTATACTCGGCCTCAACGGAGAATTCCTTCGTCACCCGTTCCTGAACGTTGACTTCCGCATATTCCGGATCGATCGTCGCCACTAACTTTTCATTCAAATCACTTATTTTAAATGTGACAGTTC
Source organism: Peribacillus sp. SRI_006 (assembly GCF_057586375.1). Classification (NCBI taxonomy): domain Bacteria; kingdom Bacillati; phylum Bacillota; class Bacilli; order Caryophanales; family Bacillaceae; genus Peribacillus; species Peribacillus sp. SRI_006. The sequence continues at coordinate 74,064 of NZ_JBYCZT010000022.1, forward strand.
TGTCCCCCATTGAGATTGCAGGATCAGAAAGGTCAACATACACTTTAAAATCCCTTTGGTTTTTCGCATTAATCAAAAGGCTTTTTGCTCCCTTTAGAGTAACATCAACTGTTTCAGGCACCCCGCTCACCACTAGATTCTCACGGTCATAGTACACTTCAACCGGTACATTTTCGATGGTCTCCGTACTGATTTCAGGGGCAGTCGATAAACCAAGGGATTTTTTATCCGACTCCATCTCAAAGTTAATGGAAATGAACAAAAGTGCTGCCAAGGCAAAAGCTACGATTCTCATAAACCAAGCGCTATTGGTGAATTTATCCATTCTTTTTCCCCCTCCAGTTAAAGATGCTTGAGGAAGTTGATTTGATATTTTCCACTACCAGTTCACTTGTAAGCATGGCCCTAAATGATTCTTGATTCAAATCCCGGTAAAGTTCCCCGTTTTTAGTGACGGATATTCCTCCCGTTTCTTCTGATACGACAATCGTCAGACTATCCGTAACTTCACTCATGCCTATGGCTGCCCTATGCCGTGTGCCAAGTTCCTTTGATATGAATGGACTCTCTGATAATGGCAAATAGCAAGCGGCAGCTGCCACCTGGTTATTTTGTAAAATAACTGCACCATCATGGAGCGGCGTATTAGGGATGAAGATATTAATGAGCAGTTCTGAAGAAATATAGGATTTCAGGGGTATCCCCGTTTCAACATAATCTCCCAGCTCCGTACCTTTTTCTATCGTAATCAAGGCACCAATCCGCCTTTTTGCCATATAGGTGGACGCCTTTAGGATTTCCTCGACTAAACGCTCTTGCTGATTCTCTTCTGGAACGGTGCCCCTTGCAAAGAGCTTCCCGCGTCCTAATTGTTCAAGTGCCCTTCTCAGTTCAGGTTGAAAAATGACGAGAATTGCCAATACTCCCCAATTCATGACTTGTGCCATTAACCATCCGAGTGTATTGAAACCAAACAGGTTGCTTAAGCTTTTTACAATGACAATTACAAAAATTCCTTTTAGCAGCTGAATAGCCTTCGTGCCTCGAATAATAGTTAACAATTTATATATCACAAACCATACAAGGAGAATATCAATGAAATTTACTACATAGTCCCAAACAGTCAAATTGGTTAAAGACATGTTGTTTCCTCCAGTCAGTATTACTCCAAATACCAATAACAATCTTTATTTACAATAACCTTAATAGTATACCATTTTTTAAATGATTCATCTAAAAACTAGTGTGAGAAATTTACACAGGAAAAAAGAACCATTAAAAATGGTTCCCCTTCCTTTAAAAAATAAAGCTGGGCGAAGTAATCGCAAATCAAAAACGATGCCCCTGCCCAGCTTCTATTCCTTATTCCTTTTTCTCCTCTTTGGCAGGAACCAACGAGGTTGCAGTGTCCTTCACTTTATACCACATCCACTCAAAAGCTTGGTCAATAACATAGATGCTTCCGGTCACATTACCTGCTTTAGACATATACTTATGCCCATTTATGACTGTCACATCTCCCTCTACTTCACCATCTATTTGAATATTACCATTTTGAACTACCACATTTCCCTTGATTGTCTCACCCTCAGGCACAATAACCGTTTCACCTTCGACCACTAAGTTAGGCTGCTTTGAAACTGAAAAATGTTCGTCCTGATTATAAGTGGAAAAAACAGATCCTGTCATCAATATGATGAACATCGCTGCCGCTGTCATGAAAGGATGGCTTTTGAACCAACGTTTGGCACCTGTTGTTTTCGTTTCCTTTGGCAATTGAGCCATAACCTTCGCTGTAAAATCATCCGGGGCCTTTATATGGGAAGTGCTTTGTACAAGAGCGACCGCCTTTTTCATTTCATGAAAGTAATCCCGGCATTCAGCACAGTCATGCAAGTGCTCCCGTAAAACTTCTTTATGCTCCGGTTTGATGTCCTCATCTAAATAATCATGCATATATTCAATGATTTCCTCATGGCAGTTCATTTTTCTCACCTTCTTTTTATAAATGGCGTAGTTGTTTACGCAAGGCTTCGCGACCGCGATGTATCCTCGTCTTAACCGTACCGACCGGCAAATCGAGTATCTCACTGATTTCCTTTAGAGATAACTCTTCAATATACTTCAATACGATTACCGATCGGTATTTCTCGGGCAATTTCATTATTTCCACTTGAATGGTTTCCTGCAGTTCTAATGATTCAACCTCTTCCTCGGGTTTCGCCATATCCGATGCAATTTGGGAATACATGTTCAATCCCTCTGTTCCTGCCACCTCTGCATCCAGATAGTAGTCCGGTTTTTTCTTGCGAAGCCGGTCAATACAAAGATTGGTCGCAATCCGATATAACCATGTAGAAAATTTCATTGTTATATTGAAACTTCGAATGTTCACGTAGGCCCTTACAAAGGCCTCTTGAGCCAAATCTTCTGCTTCTTGCCTGTTTCCGAGCATCCTGAAACATATTTGGAAAACTTTGTCCTTGTAAATTTCGACAATTTCCCCAAAGGCATTATGGTCTCCCTTTAATACTTGATTAATTCTCTCTTTAATGAGTGCATCCATTTTCCGGTATTACCCCCGCTCATGCGGCTATACGATTACTACGAATCGTAAGCTGAAAGGTTTCAAAAATTTAATACATTAATTTTAACAAAGTTTTACATTTTATGTTTAAGAAAAAAAAAACAGGGCTATATAGTAAGAAATTGTAAAATTCAAAGGAGTGATTCTCTATATGAGTACTGAACAAATTTTAGACCATATTGAACAATGCAGACAGAAAATGATGTTTTTGGCTTCCCGTTCTTCCATGGTGGATAATGAAGTTATTGAAGTTAGCAACAAACTGGATTCTTTAATCATTCAATACATCCATTTGACTAAAAATGAAGATCTCATGGACAGACGTGCTCTCAAGTGAGCATGGATAGAAAATTGCAACCATTTATCTATAGATATGTTTCTGTTACATACACCCTGGTAAATAAACCTACGTCTTCTAGCATATAAAAAACAGTAACCCATTACAAGCCGGTTACTGTTTCTTTTAATTATTAGTTATAATAATTTTTCTCCAAATAGCGAACCCATTAAGGCCACGGCAACGATTGCCGTTTTATTTCGCTCATCTAAAATGGGATTCACTTCAACGAATTCAGCGGATGTAATCAAGTTGGATTCCGCAAGCATTTCCATGGCCAAATGACTTTCCCGATAACTTATACCACCAATCACCGGGGTCCCGACTCCGGGTGCATCTGCTGGGTCCACTCCATCCAAATCCAGTGAAAGGTGGACGCCATCCGTTCTTTCCCTTAAATAATCAATGCATTCTTCCATGACCCGTGTCATTCCCAACCGGTCGATCTCATGCATCGTGAATACTTTAATACCTTTGTCACGGATAAGTTCCTTTTCCCCTTCATCCAATGACCTCGCTCCAATGATTACGATGTTTTCCGGTTTCACTTTTGGAGCAAAACCATGTATATTGATCAGGTCCGGATGGCCAATCCCAATACTGACAGCCAAGGGCATCCCGTGTATATTTCCTGATGGTGAAGTATCTTCCGTATTTAAATCGCCATGTGCATCGTACCAAATCACACCTAGATTCTCATAGTGCTTTGCGACTCCTGCCAGTGTGCCTATCGCTATTGAATGGTCTCCTCCCAATACAAGCGGAAAGGAACCTTCTTCTATTATTTCATCAACTCTTGTAGCTAACTGGCTATTACCTTTTGCTACAAGCTGTAAGTTTTTTAAATTTGTCCCGGGCTCATCTGCATTTTCAGGACGCCCTACAATTATATCCCCTAAATCCTCTACTTCTATATTCAACTTTTCAAGACGCTCGACAATCTCTGCGCAGCGGATGGCACTAGGTCCCATATCCACCCCTCGCCTTGCTTGACCAAGGTCCATGGGCAATCCGATGACGGAAATTTTCTGAATAGACATACAATTCCCCCTTTCCACCATTTTATATCGTATATGCCAATTGGTTCAACTCGACATTTCCATGTATAAAGATGCACGTTTTCCGATAACATATGTTTTTTGTGAAAAAATATCTTTCTGGGGATTAGTTTACCCAACTATGCCTTAAACAAAAAAAAGTCTTAAACCATTTTTGGCTTAAGACGTAAGTTTTGGTGTATGTAGTTGATGGTGGAGCCTAGCGGGATCGAACCGCTGACCTCCTGCGTGCAAGGCAGGCGCTCTCCCAGCTGAGCTAAGGCCCCTAAGGAATTTAAAATATATTAAGCGGAAGACGGGATTCGAACCCGCGACCCCAACCTTGGCAAGGTTGTATTCTACCACTGAACTACTTCCGCAAATGGCTGGGCTAGAAGGGATCGAACCTTCGCATGACGGAATCAAAATCCGTTGCCTTACCGCTTGGCTATAGCCCAATATATGATATGCAATGATTTAATGTACAACAAAATAAAAAGGTGGTAATCATATATTTCCCCAATACAGAGAATATATAACTAATCCACAGGATTTTATTAAAATGGTGGAGGGGGGCAGATTCGAACTGCCGAACCCGAAGGAGCGGATTTACAGTCCGCCGCGTTTAGCCACTTCGCTACCCCTCCGCAATATATGGTTGTAAATGGTGCCGGCAAGAGGACTTGAACCCCCAACCTACTGATTACAAGTCAGTTGCTCTACCAGTTGAGCTACACCGGCAAGTAAAGAATAAAATGGTGGAGGATGACGGGATCGAACCGCCGACCCTCTGCTTGTAAGGCAGATGCTCTCCCAGCTGAGCTAATCCTCCGGATTAATGATTTAAAATGGTGACCCGTACGGGATTCGAACCCGTGTTACCGCCGTGAAAGGGCGGTGTCTTAACCGCTTGACCAACGGGCCGAACTGTTTTTTTTGTTCATAGATAGATTGGGAAGCTCCCAAGCGGATTCGAACCGCTGACCTCTTCCTTACCATGGAAGTGCTCTACCTACTGAGCTATGGAAGCATATGGCTCCGCAGGTAGGACTCGAACCTACGACCGTTCGGTTAACAGCCGAATGCTCTACCACTGAGCTACTGCGGAATAATATAATGTTTCCTAAAACCCATTAAAGATTTAAATGAACAGCTTGGCGGCGTCCTACTCTCACA
>NZ_JBYCZT010000023.1:0-73794 GCF_057586375.1 Peribacillus sp. SRI_006
CTAAACCTTAGGATTATCCTAAGGTTTTTTTGTATAAATTCCACAATTCGTTGGAAAGGCTTATTAATAGCATGATTTTGGTAGGGGGCTTCTCGAATGACCAGTAAAGAAGAAATCCTGGACAATAAACAAATTCTTCATTCTTTTGCGAAATGGTTAATGGGTCAAAATAAATCCGATGGTACGATTAAAACCTATGTGGGAGTCATCTCCCAGTTTCTTCAATGGTTTAAAGATGAGGCGGAAGAGATTGAAAAATTCCACGTCCAAACCTATTTAGACGATATGGAACAGTCAAACAAGAGTGGAGGAACGATTGAAAAACATTTTTCAGCCATTACCATGTTTTCAAGGTTCCTTGATAAACCCGAAATCGTCCTCAACATCGATCGTAAAGCAAAGGAAAAGAAAGAAGATCCGCCAAAAGCCCTGAACATGCTTGAGCAAGCTGCTCTCCTAAAAGAAATCGAGGCCTCTGGGCATTTCAGGAATATTGCTATTGTCTACACAATGATTCATACGGGTATCCGGGTGTCCGAACTTTGTGATTTGAACCATAGTGACATTCAAAAAGAGGGAGAAAGGCAATATATCCTCATTCGGGATTCAAAAGGTGATATAGACAGGAAGATTCCACTCTCCATGACTGCTAGTGAAAAGATCAAGGCATACAAGGAATTTTTAAATATGGAAACGGAAGCCATCTTCATATCCAGTGTGAATCAACGCATAACGCCAAGGTCCGTGCAATATATGTTGACTAAATATAATACGACTCCCCATAGGCTGCGGAATACGTTTTGCCAAACATTAATCGATAAGGGGATAGACCTTCAAACCGTTTCAAAATTGATGGGGCACAAAGATTTGAACATGACCAAACGTTATATAGGAGAAGGAAAAGAAGAATTGGAATCAGCCATTGAAAATACTTTTGATAATTTGTAGGATTGGGAATACTTAACGATATACTAGAAGTTTTCCTTCATTATATAAGTTCCAATAGCACGGGGAATTTAATGCTGATGATTTAAAAATAGCATTTCTTTTATAGTTGTAGGCCTTTTAAAGGACAGATTAAAATGACTAGGAATTTTTAAGGAGAAGATCTCTTTTGGTGAATGCCACCCAAAACAACCCTTTGGTAGCCAAGAGGGTTAATTAGAAGGAATTTATTCTTTACCTAGGGTAGACTAGAAAACATCATTGGACTTCTTATTCTACAATTTAGGGTTGCAGGGTAGTTTCTCTTAGTAGTTTCTCGGCTTCAATTATACAAGCACCCCTGTCATGTAGGTATTCAAGTGAGATACTCCTTTTTAATGCTGTTTGTTCAATTAATCTAATTTCATGCTGCATAGCACCAGACAAGATTCCATTTTCAATGTTCTTATTTATTTCATAATAAAATCCTGCCAATAATTCTAACGGTAATTCATCGTAAAGGGAACTTTTTTTGATCTTCATAAAGTACCTCCTCATTTTACAATAAAACTAGCATACATATTTGTAATAAAAACATAAGGGATTTAAAGGGGAGCTTTTAAGCTAGGGAAACCCTGAATTTGACCGAATACAGAGTTTTTTTTGTATTTGAATAATATGATTGATGAATCACTGTTTCCTATTTGGAAGAAGCTATTCTTTCTATGTACTGTTCCGGGTATTGGCCCCACCTACGCCAGATACTATGACGGCCACGCATGCCATCCAACCTATTATTATCATATAAGAAAGCGCTTACATTGTCAAGAATTTCATTTGGAAATTCGAGCAAAAACCTCTTGGTATGATAAAAGGATGACAGGCTGATAGGATGAAGGGGCTAAAATTAACAAAATCAGCAGATTTATTATTTTAATAATATCAAAAAAAGAAAATATTGTATTTCACAAAAATGGTTGAGCGCCGTTTAAAGCTAAAAAATTTCCGAAATGGTCTGTATAGCATTGTTACACCCGTTCGTAAAAGTTAGAAAAACATTTACGAACGCTTTTGATAGAATAAGAGAGAGAAAAATAGATGAAGGAGTAAAAAAATGGATGTCCGTAAATTTGGATACATAAGAGTGAGTAGCAAAGATCAAAATGAAGGACGACAACTTCAGGCCATGTTGGATAATGTTCTTAAAGAACGTATATCTAGATCTTTACAGGATGGTCCGATCGATTGAACCAGTTGTGTGGCTTTGATGATTCTTGGATTCAGCGGTGGCAAAATCAGTCTACGAACGCGCAAAATCTAAAAATCCAGGAATGGAAAGGGAGCTATAGATTTTTTATTTAACCGTAGGTCAATAAATTCGAAAAGCCCTTCCTCAGCTGGATGGGCTTTTCAATTTTATAATCCCCAAAGTCTATAACACGATTTGTGAGTAGGTATAATCTATAATATGGTAAAAGTCACCTTTTCAATATCGTTAGTAAAGAGCTGAGTTTGATTAAATTCAAAAATGAATTATGGGCATTTTGATGAATCCCCTATAGAAAGGCGTTATTTGCGAATAAAATTCATTAATGAATTGACTGATGTTAATAATAAGCGATTTTACATTAAAATGGGTCTTGGCATGCTAGTTGCATAATAATAGTTATAAATCAAACATGCACGATATGAAATTCGTTTATGTGCGGAGGGATAAATGGTGCGAAAAACAATAAATAAACCATGGGAGCAATGGTATGTTGAAAGAATGAAATCTATGAAGCTACCGGATATATCCGTCTATTCACTGCTTGATATAACAGTGAGTAAGTTTCCACACCATACAGCCATCATTTATGAAGACCAGTCCATGGATTATAAGAATCTAAAAATGCAGGTAGACAAACTTGCAGGTAAATGGAGAGAAATGGGCTTTGTTAAAGGTGAACGGATTGGACTGATGATGGCCAACCACCCTTATTTCATAATCAGTTATTATGCTGCCCAGGCACTGGGTCTGTTGGTTGTACAAATTAATCCCATGTATAAACCGCGGGAACTATTGCAAATATTAATAGACTCGGATACCAAGATTATTGTATTTGACCAAACGGCCGCAAATACAATCGAAGAAACGAAGGCGATATATGAATTTGATGTATGCATTGATACGGAAAATGATCAAAATGGCTCCTATTCCCTTAAAACGATGATTGAAACAGGGGATGCGATTAAGAAGCCCGTAGTGATAATCCCGCATGAAGATACGGCAGTCATCCAATATACTGGCGGCACCACTGGGAAGATGAAGGGTGTCATGCTTACTCACCATAATTTAACTTCAAATGTTGTGCAGAGCTTTGAAATGTATGGTGATTCCCTGAAACCTGGCGAAGAAATCGTTTTGGCAGCTACGCCTCTTTACCATGTTTATGCCATGACGAGTGCAATGAATCTAGGTATCTATATTGGAGCTGCCATCCTCTTATTTCCTAAATTCGAACTTGAAGATGTACTTGCAAAAATAAAAAAGTACCGTCCGACTTTCTTTCCGGGAGTTCCAAAGATGTATAACGCTTTCGTCAATCATCCAGGAATTGAAAACTATGGACTGGATTGTTTAAAAAGTTGTTCTTGTGGATCGGCGCCCCTGCCGGTTGAAGTAATAAAGCGATTTGAGGGGCTGACCGGTGCCAAAATCGGAGAGGGTTTCGGTTTGTCTGAGGCTTCACCTTCCACTCATCGTAATCCGCCTTTCGGAAAAAGGAAAATAGGAAGCATTGGCATCCCTTTTCCAGGCACGGACTGTATGATCATTGACGATGAAAATAATGAAGTGCCTAACACATGCGTCGGGGAGTTGCTCATAAAAGGCCCGCAAATCATGAAGGGTTATTGGAATAACGAAGCCGAAACCAAAAAGGCCTTACAGAATGATTGGCTATATACTGGCGATCTTGCTGTGATGGATGACGAAGGATATTTCTATATCGTCGGCAGGAAAAAAGAAATGATCATCGTCGGCGGATTCAATATTTACCCGCAGGAGGTAGAAGGGGTTCTGTACGAACATCCGGCCATTAAAGAGGCAGCTGTGGTCGGCATCCCACATAAAGAAAAAGGAGAAATAGTGAAAGCATTCATCGTACCTAAAGAAAGCGCTTCCGTGGATCTTGAAGAAATAGAAGGATATTGCTATTCCCAATTGACGCCGTATAAAGTACCAAAAGTATTTGAATTAAGAAAAGAACTTCCGCGTAATACAGTGGGTAAACTATTAAAAAGATTGTTAGTTAAGGAGGAATTAGAAAAGGGTTGAAAGTGGGGGAGTGTGATTTCAACCATCTAAGTTGAACCTTACGTTGGTTGGTAAGCCATTGTAAACAAAAGAGGAGGGATTCATATGCGTTGGGTTGTTCTCATTCTATTATTCTTTGGAGCCGTCATCAATTTTGCAGATAAATCGATCGTGGGCCTCGCAGCTGTTCCCATCATGAAGGAATTCAATCTTACCTATGCAGAGTGGGGCCTTGTTGGAAGCAGTTATTATTGGCTTTACCCAGTAACAGGGATTTTTGGGGCAGCATGGGCTGATCGGCTGGGGGCTAAAAAAGTGCTGGGGTTCATCATGCTGACATGGACCGTTTTGCAATTCGGCGTTTTAGCCATCACCGCTCTTCCATTATTAATTCTATACAGGATTTTACTTGGCGCATTCGAAGGGCCTTATAGCCCAATTGCTTACAGTCATGCCGATAAGTGGTTTCCGCCGAAGCTGAAAGGTTTTGCCAATTCGGTTGTTGTTGGCGGAGGGACCGTTGGCGCGATGATCGTGGCACCGATCCTCGTATCCTTAATTACGATATTCGGCTGGAAGGTTGCCTTTGCCGCCCTTGGTGCAGCAAGCCTTGTTTGGTTCTTCCTCTTTCAATTTTTAACAAAGGAAAATCCAGTTGAAGTATACGAAAACGTCCAAAAGAAAAAGAAACAAAAACTGGAAAAAATAAAAGTGAAAGACTTTTTGCTGCTACTGGCCTCACCAACTGCTTTGTTTACTACGCTCGCTTATTTTTCAACGTATATTTTAGTAGTTTGGTTTTCCGTTTGGCTCCCGATTTATTTAGTGGAAGCCGTAAAAATGACTCCAGGTCAAATGGGAACCAGCGTTGCGATAATCGGAGTCGTTTCCGTATGTATTTATATGGGTGTTTCGATGGCGTCCGATCATTTATTCAAGAAGAATCAGAATTGGCGATCATCAAGGGTATTTGTCGTTGCGGGCGCCATGATTCTTGGTGCATTGTTCTTTTCCTCAATCATGATATTTCAAAATCCAATCTGGGTGATAGTCGCCATGTGTTTAGCAAAGGGTCTTACATACGCCATTTTACCAATTGGACCAACAATCATGATCAATGAAATGCAGGAGCGGGGAGGATTGATGACAAGCATCTTAACATCATCAGGAAATCTAGCGGGCATTATTGCACCTCTATTAACTGGCTATATCATAAGTCTAGCTGGAGGAAATCAACTATTGGGTTATAACCTATCGATATTGTTCATGGCGATCCTTGTCCTGGCTTTTGGCATCCTGTTTGCGATATTCGTTAAACCGGCCGGGAAACTTAAAAATAAAAGTTCGGATAACTTTGACCTTAAGTCCTCATAAGCAGGGTCGAACCTGCTTACATTCAATGAAACTAGTGAAGAGAAGGAATGCCTTCAAATAATGGCGTGAATAAAAGGAAAAGGAGCGGATTGGACATGAATAGAGAAGCCGTCATAGTTTCTGCAGTTCGAACAGCAATTGGAAAACAGGGAGGTGCACTTGCATCTGTTCCTGCCCACGTATTTGGAGCAGAAGTGATGAAAGAAGCCTTGAAACGAGCGAATCTAGAACCTCGTATGGTAGATGATGTAATCATGGGGAATGTGTTAAGCGGGGGTGGAAACATTGCCAGGTTAACTGCACTGGAAACAGGCCTCTCTATTCATCTTCCGGGTCTGACTGTCGACCGACAATGCGGCTCGGGAATAAATGCTGTCAACTTGGCTGCACAAGCGATCAGGGCTGGCGAAGGCGATGTCTATATCGCCGGTGGGGTCGAGAGCATGAGCAGGGCGCCATACTTGATGGACCGACCGGAAAAACCATACAGTGCAAAGCCGCCGCAGTTCAGAAAGTCCAGGTTGTCCCCTAAAGAGATTGGCGATCCCCCGATGGGAATCACGGCTGAAAACTTAGCGGGAAAATATGAGGTCAGCAGGGAAGAACAAGATGCCTTTGCTCTACAAAGCCAAAAAAATATGGCCAGAGCCGTGGAAGAGGGCCGGTTCAATGAACAAATTGTGCCTATCCACATTCCCGTCAGAAAAGGTGATGATATCGAATTTAAATTGGATGAACATCCTCGACCGCAAATAACGAAAGAAGGGCTAGCCAAATTATCGCCTGCATTTCTGGAAGGCGGGTCCGTGACTGCAGGCAATAGTTCGGGATTGAATGATGCCGCATCAGCATTGGTCATCATGTCGAGGGAAAAAGCGGTGGAATTGGGGATTAAGCCTTTAGCGACGATCAGGGCACAGGCAGTTGCAGGGGTAGATCCAAATTATATGGGAATAGGACCTGTTCCCGCTATAAGAAAGGTAATGGAGAAATCAGGACTTTCCTTAAATGAAATGGACATCATTGAGTTTAATGAAGCATTCGCCGCTCAAGTCATTGCTTGTAATCGGGAGCTTGATATGAATCTAGCAAAAGTGAATGTGAACGGGGGAGCCATTGCACATGGACACCCACTTGGTGCGACGGGTGCCATCCTCATTACGAAAGCGGTTCATGAATTGAAGCGTTCTGCCGGAAGGTTCGCCCTTATTACAGCTTGCATTGGAGGCGGACAGGGAATTGCTACGATAATTGAACGTGAAGGCTGATTTTATATGTGTGTTTACAAAAAAACAATCAATTTAGCACAGCATTCAGACCTAAATGCCCTACTTGTCGATGGCTACTATACATGAACAGAACTAAGGAGGAATAAACTCATGACAATCACTTTAACCAAGGAAATGCAGCAAATGAAGGAAATGATCCGTAATTTTGTTGAAAGGGAAGTGGAGCCCTTCGCCATACAAATTGAAGAAGAAGATGCCATCCCAGAGCATTTGGTGGAAAAAGCGAAAGACCTTGGCTTATTCGGGATAAGCATTCCCGAACAATACGGTGGAATTGGCTTAAATGCGGTGGGAAAGGCCACCGTTTTAGAGCAGTTAGGAAGGACCCATAATGGTTTCGTTTCATTAATAAGCGCTCACACCGGGATTGGCAGTACAGGTCTGGTTAAGCTGGCATCCGAGCATTTGAAAAATAAATACTTGCCTGAAATGGCAGCAGGCACGAAAATTGGCGCCTTTGCTTTATCTGAACCCGGAGCGGGATCGGATGCAACCAATTTGGCAACGAGTGCAGAAAAGAAGGGTGATTACTGGGTGATGAACGGGACGAAACATTTCATCACGAATGGGCCGATAGCTGATGTTTATACCGTATTCGCTTTAACGGATAAGGATAAAGGGGCAAAGGGAGGGATAACCGCTTTTTTAGTGGAAAGAGACTTTCCTGGTTTGACTGTCGGCAAAAAGGACAAAAAAATGGGATTAAGAGGATCATATACCTCACAGGTCATTTTTGAAGATTGTATCATACCTGAAGAAAATGTAATCGGCGAAGTTGGAATGGGATATATTTCTGCACTTAAAATTTTAGGTGAAGGGCGAGTAGGATTGGCTGCAAGAGCAGTGGGGTCAAGTGGGAAATTAATTGAATTATCAGCCAAATATGCCAAAGAGCGAATCCAATTCGGTAAACCGATCGCTGACAACCAAGCGATTCAATGGATGCTTGCTGATATGGCAACCGAAACGGAAGCCGCAAGAGCATTGACGATGATGGCGGCACAAAAGATTGATGAAGGAAAAAAAGTGATCAAGGAAGCTTCAATGGCCAAACTGTTCGCTTCAGACGTTTTTAATCGGGTGGCGGATAAAGCGGTACAAATTCATGGCGGGATGGGATATATGGCTGAATATCCAGTAGAACGTTTTTATCGGGATGCCCGCATAACGAAGATCTATGAAGGAACGAATGAAATCCAACGTTTAATCATTGCAAGAAATGTCTTGGAAGAGTGCTGAATGTTTACTGTTTTATTCGGGCAGGTAGTCTTTTGCCCAAGTATCCGGAATTTCAAGGGGGAGGAACGAAATGGGAGAAGATATCGTAATCGTGAGTGCTGTACGAACACCAATTGGTAGGTACGGTGGAGCATTTAAAGAGATTAGTTCCGGTCATTTGGCTAGCATTGCCATTAAAGAAGCGATCAAGCGGGCAAATATTGCAGCGGAACAAGTGGATGAAGTCATTTTCGGGGAGGTAAGGCAAACGACCGAATCCTCGAATGTCGCGAGGGTGGCAGCATTGCGATCAGGGATTCCCGATTCTGCACCGGCTTTTACGGTAAACCGGTTATGTGCATCTGGAATGCAAGCCATCACCTCAGCAGCACAGCAGATAAGCTCAGGTCAAGCAAATATAGTCGTTGCCGGGGGTACGGAAAGCATGAGCCGGGCACCGCTTTATTTAAGAAGTGCCCGTTTTGGGGGAGACAGGACCCAACTAGTTGATTCTAATACTGAAGCTGGGCAGCAGCCTCAAGAAATTTATGGGAAAAGTTTGGGGATGGGAATCACCGCTGAAAATGTCGCACAGCGATACAACATTTCCAGGGAAGAACAAGATGCCTTTTCAGTGGAAAGTCAACGAAAAGCGGCGCAAGCTATGGAAGAAGGAAGGTTCAAAGATGAAATCGTTCCTGTCCAGGTCTCTGACAGGAAGAGTACGGTTATCATTGAAACGGATGAATATCCACGCCCTGACACCACAATGGAAAAGCTTGCAAGCTTAAAACCGGCATTCAGGGAAAACGGAACCGTCACTGCCGGTAATGCTTGTGGTCGTAATGACGGGGCGACTGCATTGGTGTTAATGAAGGCCAGTGAAGCGGAACGGTTGCAAGTACAGCCGATCGCAAAGATCGTCGATTGGGCGACTGCCGGAGTTTCTCCTGAAGTGATGGGAATTGGTCCAGTACCAGCCGTTGGAAAACTTATGGAGCGCACTGGGAAAAAAGTTGAAGAAATTGGACTTTTCGAATTAAATGAAGCGTTCGCTTCACAGGCATTGGCAGTAATCAGGGATTTATCGCTAGATGAAAACAAGGTGAATGTAAACGGAGGCGCCATTGCACTTGGGCACCCAGTCGGATCGACGGGCGCAAGGATCGTGACAACGCTAATACATGAACTGATTCGCAGGAAAGAAAAATATGGAGTTGCTACACTTTGTGTAGGCGGCGGCCAGGGAATGGCGATCATGATTGAAACGATATAGTCTAACGATAAAGGAGCGGAAACCCCATACGTTTCTGCTCCTTTCCGTATATAATTTGAATCGCATATAAGTGAGGGGGAGGAAGATTGCCTGTTGAAGTGGGGGATATTCGGAATCAATTCGAAAGTAGTGCTTTCTTTTCGCATATTGGGTTTGAAATCATTCGGTTTGAAGAAGGAAATGTAACGATAAAGCTAAACATTGAAGAACATTTACTTAATGTCAATGGAACACTGCACGGGGGCATTCATGCCACCATGCTGGATACCATCCTAGGAATGGTGACTCGTTCCGTTACCAAATCTAAAGTCGTGACGACAAGTTTAACAGTACATTATTTAGCCAGCATATCAAGCGGGGAACTCTTTGCGGAAGCAAAAGTCCTGCAAAAAGGATACAAAATTGCCTTTACTGAGGGAGAAATAAAAGATGCTGAAGGCAACATCATTGCTAAGGGCACAGGGATTTTTAAAATCATTCGCGATAAATGAGGCAAGGATGATCAAATTGGCTGACAAGTGACTATGCTCCATTTTAATAGTAAAAAATGAGGTGTGAAAAAATTGACTAGAACTTGGCATCGATTTTATCCGAAAGATACCCCAGCAGAAATTGACATTCCAGTATTGTCCTTATATGGACTCCTTGAACGTTCAGCCCGACTTTACCCAACCTGCAAGGCCGTAATAGATGGGGATCGGGAAATGACATATATGGAATTAAAGGATGCCGCAGATCGTTTTGCTGTGAATTTAGACAACCGTGGATTTCAAAAAGACGATCGTATAGCAATCATGCTGCCAAATTGTCTAGAATATATCATTGCCTATTATGCCACCCATCGTTTGGGAGGTATGGTCGTTCAAGTGAACCCACTGTATAAGTCGAGTGAATTGGACTATATAATACGGGATTCCGGAGCCAATTGGTTCATTGGGCGGGAGGTACAACGGGAAATATTAGCCCTAACAAGTTTTTCTGAAAGGTTAACGTTCATATCTGCCGAGCAATTAATGGAAACTGGAACGGATTTATCAAGGAAAGATAAGGAACTTCCTGTTCTTGACATCGACCCAAAGGAAGCTGTGGCTGTTCTTCAATATACAGGGGGAACTACAGGGAAATCAAAAGGGGTCATGCTCACGCATTTTAATTTGATCTCGAATGTATTTCAAGATTTTGCTTTCACGGCTAATGCCCTTCAACTCCAAAGTCCTGGCGAACGGATGCTTGGATTGACCCCATTATTCCATGTCTTTGGTAATGGACGATTGAATAGTGCCATATATGCCGGATCAACATATATCACATTAGAGAAATTTGAAATAAATAAGGTGGTAGATTTGATTCGAACACATCGGCCAACCATTTTTCCTGGTGTCCCGACCATGTATATTGCTTTATTGAATCACCCGGATTTGACGGCGGACGATTTATGCTGCTTTAAGTACTGCAGCTGTGGTTCTGCGCCGCTCCCGATAGAAATCATTCAACAGTTCGAAAAAAAATTACGGATTACAATATTGGAAGGATTCGGGATGTCGGAAACTTCCCCCACTACACACCGTAATCCAGTCATAGGACAGCAAAAACAAGGAAGTATCGGAATTCCATATCCAAATACCGATGCTAAAATCGTCGATTTGAAAACAGGCGTTGATGAATTGCAAGCAGGAGAAAGAGGCGAACTGATCATTAAAGGTCCGCAAGTAATGAAGGGATATTGGGAAAATCCAGAGGAAACCGCAACAGCTTTGCGGGATGGATGGCTTTACACTGGGGATATCGCGACGATGGATGAAGAGGGATATTTCTATATCGTAGGCAGGAAGAAAGATATGATCATTGCAAGCGGTTATAATGTATATCCAATCGAAGTCGAAGATATTATTTATCAGCATCCAGCCGTGAAAGAGACATGTGTATATGGAGTACCGGATTCATACCGTGGGGAAACGGTAAAAGCGGCCATAGTTTTAAAGAAAGGCAAGTCAGTCACGGAGCAGGAAATCAGGGAGTTTTGCGTGCAGCGACTTGCCAGATATAAAGTGCCGCGAAGTTTTGAGTTCAGGGAGCAATTGCCAAAATCAGCTGTCGGGAAAATATTGCGCAGAATTTTAATGGAGGAAGCACAGAGCCCTACTGCCGGAGGGAGATAAGCATAGCGGTTATCGTAAGGGAGCTCAGATGAAACCCTAAATAAGGGAAACCTTTATTCGAGGTTCCCCTTATTTAGGGTTTATAGACGATAAATCTACTTTCCTTTTAGGGGAATTTCAAATGAAGTCCCATCCACCAATAATTCATGAGACTCACCATCCGCTATATCATCGGTAGTGAATGAAAAGGAATCGAGCCGATCTAATTTTGCCTCTGGATCAACCAATAAACCAATTGTGCCTTTTCTCAATTCTCCTGGTTGGTAATCTGATCGACTTACTTTTTTTGTCCCCATAAAAGTATCCCCGGAATGGATGAAATTTTTAGAAGGCACATCATATGTAAGATTATCATTGAAAGTAACATTTTCCATGCTGAAGAACTGAAGTTCCTTCGAATCTTTATTTTCAACAGAATAAGTTATCTCTAGATAAGAAACCTCTTCATCGATATCCGTTTTAGACAACGCCGCCCGTTGATCGATTTCCTCCATGGATAAATTCTCTTTATAATATATCGAATAGGCCTCTTCAAAACTCAATCCCGTATAGGACTTGAGTTCCTCTTTTGCTTCATCTGTGAGTGAAGATACTTGAATCCTGCGGATATCCTTGACTGTGATGACCATCGGTGCCAATTCAAAAGCCTCATTAATAGACTTCGTTTCTAGTAATCTGAAGGTTCCCCAATTTTTTTGGCGAACCTTATCCCCGACTTTTTCAAGATGGATCCCGCCATATTCATCAACCTCAGGAATTTTGGATTCCTTGGCTTCCGCATTTTCCCCTTTTTCAGTTTTATCGCTCTTGAAATAATTTAAGGCAATCACACTTAAACAAATAAGCAATAATCCAACCATTGCTGAAATGATCCAACTTTTACGAATACTTCATCACTCCTTGTCTTAAACCATTGATGTCAAAGAATAATATACCATTTTTTTTGCAAAAGAAGGAAAGGGGAGTGCCTGAAGGTCCATCTTGTGCGAATTAACTTAACCCATTATAACAATAAAAAAAAGAATGAAAGTTAAGGGGCTAAGCGGAAAAAGGAAGTAACCTAGAAAAGGTAAAAAAGACGTGAAAGTAAATCATCCAAGTGACTAAAATTCCATGTAACCGCATACAAAAAAACTTGCTATTACACAAACAACCTGGTAATCTAATTTCAAGAATAATCTAAACGTTTACATTTTAAATGTAATTAATTCTTTGATTTTTACTTGTTTTATACACATTTTTTTAAAAAAATCTAAACGTTTACATTTTGAGGTGTTAAAAGATGGAGTCAAAGCCAAATATTCAGGATGTTGCAAACCTTGCAAACGTTTCTATTGCAACTGTATCCCGGGTCATTAATAACCAAGGAGGCGTTCGGAAAGTAACGGAAGAGCGTATTCTAAAGGCCATTGAGGAACTGGGCTATATTCGCAGTGCTGCAGCAAGGACAATGAAGCGAAAAGAAACGAATACAATCGGGGTCATTGTACCTGATATTATGAACCCGTTCTTTCCGCTTGTTATGGCAGGGATTGAACAAAAAGCTCGTGAAAAAGAATACTTTACTATTTTAAGCAGTACAAATGAATCCCCAAAAATCGAGGAAGAGATTGTGAGAAATTTTATTGAGCGAGGTGTGGATGGTGTGATTATCACTACGGCCAATGAAGATGGTGAGCACCTAAAACTGCTTGAAGAACAGGAAATTCCTGTAGTAGCAGTTGATCGAAGCATCAAAAAATTTGAAGTGGATACTGTTCTTGTTGATAACAAGAAGGGGGCCTATCAGGCTGTCCAGCAATTGATTCTTCAGGGGCATGAAAAGATAGCGATTATATGCGGTCCACAGAACACGACCCCTGGGCTAGAACGGTTCTTGGGTTATAAACATGCCCTAGATGACTATAACATTGAATTGGATGAACGATATGTCATTAATGGAGATTTCGGAGAGCAAAGTGGCTATCGGTGTACTGAAAAGCTGTTTGAGCTTGATGATAGGCCAACTGCTATTTTTTCTTCCAACAATATGATGACTATCGGCTGTATGAAAGCGCTGGCCGATTTAAACTGGAGGCTTGGCCGCGAGGTGTCATTTATAGGTTTTGATGATGTGGATATAGCGACATTTTTGAGCCCGAAACTTAGTGTAGTTGCAAGGCCAATGAATGCTATAGGAGAGATTGCCTTTATGCTTTTGCATGAGCGGATTTGTTTCAAAGGAGAGCTTCCGAAGCGGGAGTATCTATTGTCTCCAGAGCTTAAAATCAGGGATTCTTGCCGGTCAGTGGATCATACATTCTGATTATATGAAAAGGGGACTAGGAGTTTAACCCATCTGGTCGCCCGATACCTTTTTATATATTGAAAGCGTTTAATTTTAACTAGAGAAAGAGGAGAGATTAAAATGAGTACTGCAAAAATGATTGACCATACCTTTTTAAAGGCTGAGGCAACAAAAGAACAGATAGTGAATCTTTGTGAAGAAGCTAGAGAATATGGCTTTGCTTCCGTTTGTGTAAACCCAGTCTGGGTGAAAACGGCAGCAGAGAAGCTAAAAGGAAGCGATGTGAAGGTATGTACGGTCATTGGTTTTCCTCTAGGAGCGTCAACGACTGCAGTAAAAGTGATTGAATCAGAGAATGCTATTCAAAATGGCGCCGAAGAAGTGGATATGGTCATAGCGATTGGTTTATTGAAATCAGGCGAATATGAGGAGGTTGAAGCTGACATTTGTGCAGTGGTTGATGCTGTTAAAACAAGGGCACTTGTCAAAGTGATCATCGAAACATCACTGCTTACTGAAGAAGAGAAGGTTCTTGCTTGCGAAATTTCACTTCGTGCAGGCGCCGATTTTGTGAAAACATCTACTGGATTCTCAACAGGGGGAGCAACAGTAGAGGATGTTGCATTAATGCATAAGATTGTTAAGGATAAGGCTGGTGTAAAGGCATCCGGGGGAATTCGTGATTTAAAAGATTTGAAGTCGATGGCTGAGGCTGGCGCTACTCGTGTCGGTGCAAGCTCGGGCGTGAGGATTATGAAAGGTGAAGCAGTATTGGATGGATACTGATTCTGATTAAGAATTGCATAAGCGCTTAAAAAAACTATAGACACAAGGGGATGTTAGATAATGAAAAAACAAAACATAATTCAGTTGCCAGATGGTTATTTGAATCGTACACCTTTTTTTCAGTTTATCCTGTTGTCTTTGCTTTTTCCTTTATGGGCGGTAGCTGCCAGTTTGAACGATATTTTGATTGCACAGTTCAAACATGTGTTTGAGTTAAGTGATTTTGCGAGTGCTTTAGTACAGAGTGCTTTTTATGGAGGATATTTTCTGATAGCTATACCTGCTTCAATGGTAATAAAGAAAACTAATTATAAGTTTGCCATAATTACAGGCTTGCTTTTCTATATTGTGGGATGCTCATTGTTTTACCCAGCTTCGCATATGGCTACCTATACAATGTTTTTATTTGCTATTTTTTCCATCGCAATTGGCTTAGGTTTTCTTGAGACAGCTGCAAATACATATAGTTCCATGATTGGCCCGCGCAAGTATGCGATTCTTCGATTGAATATTAGCCAAACATTTTATCCAATTGGTGCGATTTCAGGAATTTTACTTGGGAAATACCTTGTTTTCCAGAAAGGAGCAAGTCTTGAGGCGCAATTGGCGACTATGTCTCCTGCGGAGGCACAGGCTTTTGGATTGAAAATGCTTGAAAATACTCTAGAACCCTACAGATATATGATTTTTGTCCTTATCGGTATACTTGTACTGTTTATTTTCACTAAGTTCCCGTCCTGTAAGCCGGAAGTGAATAGCAGCAAAGTTACAGGGAAAACACCTGGAATCATAGAAACACTGAAATACTTAGGTGGAAACAAACGCTTCCGGAACGGAATTGCTGCACAATTTTTATACGTCGGTATGCAAGTAACGGTTTGGTCATTTACCATTCGGCTTGCGCTCGATTTAAATCCTGACATCAACGAGCGTACAGCTTCAACCTTTATGGTATATAGCTTTAGTGCTTTCTTTGTAGGTAAGTTCATAGCCAATTTCTTGATGACCCGCTTTTCTCCATCTAAGGTATTGGTTAGCTACTCCATCATTGGTTCAGCTCTTCTTGCGTATGTGGCTTTTGTTCCAAACATGACGGCAGTGTACGCTGCAGTTGCTGTCAGCATGCTGTTTGGACCATGCTGGGCGACGATTTATGCTGAAACACTTGAAGTTATAAAAGAGAAGAAATATACAGAAACGGCAGGAGCAATCCTTGTCATGGCTATTGTAGGCGGAGCGGTCATCCCTGCAGTTCAAGGGTTTGTATCTGATTTCTTCGGTTCCATGCAATTAGCATTTCTTGTATCGATGGCATGCTTTATCTACGTCGGTTGCTATTTCTTCGGTGAAATGAAAAAGCAAAGTGCATCGGTCCAGCCTTCAGAAAAGCCAGTGGAATCAGTCTAATTTAGAAATTTGTCATCTGACCAGGACAGTTAAACTTTGCTGTCCTTTTTGGATATAATTAGGAAAGGGATGGAAAGCATGATGGGAACAATTGAACTGCAACGGGACTATTTTAAGGAGAACAAAACAGTCTTTTTTACCAACAATGAATTCGGTGTAAACTTATTCCGCTATCCATCAGGTATTGAAGCGATTGAGCTAACAAATTCACGAGGAAGAATGGTTGTCCTCCCATATATGGGTCAGATGATTTGGGATTTGGAATTTGACGGTGTAGATCTTAAAATGAAGAGCATGTTCTCTCAGCCTAAAAAGGTTGAGAGGATCGTAGATACATATGGATGTTTTGCCTTTCATTCGGGATTAATCAGCAATGGCTGCCCGGGATCGAATGATGACCATGAAATGCATGGAGAAATGCCATGTGCCGAGATGGATAGAGCTTGGATTGAAGTAACGGATATTGGTATAAAAGTAATTGGTCAGACAGAGTATGTCAAAGGGTTCGGTCACCATTATCTTGCCACTCCGAGTGTTGAAATGTTCAAAGAAAAAGGTTTTATTAAAATGAGCATGAATGTAAAAAATTTATCTGGTGCAGAAATGCCACTTCAGTATATGTGCCACACCAACTATTCATATTTAGAAAATGCCGTTATGAAGCAGAACATTCCAGACGGTGTTTTCAAGCTTAGAGAATCGATTCCAGGCCATGTAAAGCCGACAGAAAAATGGTTGGTTTATAATAAGAAGCTGCTAAATGGCGAAGAATCGCTCACAGTATTAAACAATCCGGAAATGTATGATCCAGAGATCGTATTTTTTGGGGATGAGCTGAATTTATATCAGGAAGAAGTTGAGTTTGAAATGGCTTCTCCCGATGGAGTTACTTTCTTTACAAGTTTTTCAACAGCGGAATTGAATTATGCCACAAGGTGGGTATTACATAATGCAGATCAGCAAGTTGCATCATTCGTGCTGCCTGCAACATGCCGTCCAGAAGGCTTCAACGCTGCAGAAAAAGCTGGAACATTGATTAAGCTCGGAGTAGGGGAAGAGAGGTCTTTCACGATTATAACCGGGAAGAAATAAGGGGGAAAAGGAAATGGATATAGCAGTAATTGGATCTAACATGGTTGATTTGATCTCATACATTGATAAGATGCCGAAAGAAGGAGAAACACTTGAGGCGCCTGACTTTAAGATTGGATGTGGGGGGAAAGGAGCAAATCAGGCAGTGGCAGCTGCCAAAATGGGCTCAAAAGTTATGTTGGTAACAAAGGTTGGCGATGATCTCTTTGCCGATAACACCATTCAAAACCTCGAAAGCCACGGAATAGATACTGAGTTTACCAATAAAGTCAGCGGCATATCAAGCGGTGTTGCACCGATTTTTGTCGATCAAGAATCAAAAAATCGCATCCTGATTATTAAGGGAGCAAACCAACACCTGAAGCCGGCAGACGTGGAGCGAGCAACTGATAAACTTAAGGCAGCCTCGTTAATTGTCCTTCAGCTGGAAATCCCGCTTCCAACCGTTTACCGTGCAATTGAATTTGGTTATGAGCATGGCATTCCGGTCATTTTGAATCCTGCACCGGCATCAAAAGAACTTGATTTTGATTATGTGTGCAAAAGTGACTTTTTTATTCCGAATGAGAGCGAATTGGAGATTTTAACAGGAATGCCTGTGGCCTCTGAGGCCCAAATTAGAGAAGCAGCGTCCGGCTTAATTAAAAAAGGAGTAAAAAATGTCATTGTGACAATGGGAAGCAAGGGCGTCATGTGGGTAACAAAGGAAAAAACTCAAACTGTCGAGTCACATAAAGTAACTGCGAATGATACTACTGGAGCTGGAGATGCATTTATAGGATGCTTTGCACATTTCTTTGTAAAAAATGGCGAAGTACTTCATGCTATAAAAATGGCTACAGCATATGCTGCTTTAAGTGTCACTAAACGTGGTACACAGTCTTCTTATCCAACTTCTGAAGAATTAGAAGAGTTTTTGAATAAGTGAGATAAATTAATGTATGTGATCAAAAATGCGCTTTTGTAAGCCGAACATAACCCTTGTGTGAACTCACAGCTTTAGGATTGAAGTATAAAGAGGATGGTTAAGTTTTTTAGTTGATCTTCATACGCACTTTTAAAAAAATTAGTAAAGTATAGCTGGACAGATGGCAAACTATTTGTCATCTGTCTTTTCATATCTTTTGTTAAAGGAAAACGGACTTTACTATAGTTCAGCTGCTCTTTCTTAAGGTATAGGAAGGTGAATCAACGGATGGGAAGAGTTGGATACATTGGGATACCAGGGCATTCTTGTTGTATGTTAATTTCTCAGTAATTGTACAAGCCATTTTTCATAAATATCATATCTTGTTACGAAGAGAGATTCGTAAGAAACTGCTTAGATACTTTTTTATGGATGATAAATGTGTAATAGTGGTTTGTTTTCAGAAAATGTTCAAAACACAATCTTTTACTTATTATCGTATCTTCTAAGTATTTATTGTAACAGCTCACTGGAAACCCATCTCTCTAGTAACAAATTTTAAAAAAAGGAGACGTTTAGGGAATGTTGTGGCCAATTAACAATGGTAAGGAAAGGTTACATCAGCCAAATAAAAGTGCAATGCTGTCCATGCAAGAGATAAAAGCCATTGAGTCCTGGATATCTCAAATAGGGATATTCCAAATATATATAACCGCTGGACAATTAGTATCTACCGCCAGAAAAACGCTCAAGTTCAAGTATAAAATAATCGGGCATGGTTTTAACCGGGTTGTCTATGATTTAAATAATGGCTATATTTTAAAAATTGCATTGTCACAAGTAGGACTAATAAGCAATGCAAATGAAGCCTATATATACAATAACTGTAATGAGGAAGTCAAAAAGTATTTATGTCCAGTTAAGGAGTATGGGACGGGCTGGATAATCATGAAGAAGGTGGACACGAAAGTGCCGTTTGCAATCAAGGAATATACGAAACTGATCAAGTTGGAATTAAAATTCCTGAGGCACGGTATTATCCCAATAGATTTGCGTTTAGATAATGTCGGATATAACGAGAATGATGAAATGGTCGTCATTGATTACGGTCTATTCACCATGGATCTCAAAAGCCCCGTGCTGCGATGGCTTGTTTGATGAGGTGTCTATCCAAAGAAAATATAAAATTGATTTACCATGAGGTGATTAGGCGAAGCGGTGAATCTTGTGCTCTCTTGATTTTATCGAATGGTCTAAATGAAAGAAGCATGTTACGAAGGGATTTTTTGTGCAACATGCTTTTTTTATGGTTTAAAGGATCATAACTGATGACACAACGCTAGCCACTTTTTTATCATTTTGAAATAAATCTGCAAGTACATAAGCTGTTTTTTTTCCGATTCGGTCTACTTTTGCTTCAACTTGTACGTCTCCTAATCTTACTGGTCGATGAAAGGTAGTATGTAAATCAATGGATGCGAAGGATTGTCCGATGCTTAATTTAGATGATATCGCATAAGCCATCATAATATCTGCGGCAGAAGTGACAAATCCACCCATTGCTACACCAATTCCGTTAATAAATTTTTCATCTACTTTCCATACACCTCTCGCAATTCCTTCCTGGGCATAATTTGCTTCAATCTGTAACGTTAGATCACAATTCGGAGGTTGTTTCCCCTCTGTAATAACTTGTAAAAGCTCGTTTCCTTTAGATGGTTCCCCCATTAAAATGCCCCCCTTGAATAAGTTGAAACTACAGAATATTCTAACATATATCTTAGTGTCAATGAAGTTATTGATTTTACAAATAAAGTAATTAGAGACCCGAAGTGGTGGATTAGATTTCCACTCCAGGCACTCGCTTTCCGCGGGCGGTCTGGGGAGCCTCCTCGGCTTCCGCCTGCGGGGTCTCCCTTGGACACGTTTTTCCCGCAGGAGTCTCGTACCTTTCGTTTCAATCACCTTTTATTAAAAATTCAGATGAACCCTTTTGTATAAAAAGTAGCTCGGAATGGTCACACCCCGAATCGAGAAATGTAATTTGGTGGTGGATTAGATTTCCACTCCAGGCACTCGCTTTCCGCAGGCGGTCTGGTGAGCCTCCTCGGCTTCCGCCTGCGGGGTCTCCCCTAGACACGTTTTTCCCGCAGGAGTCTCGTACCCTCCGTTCCAATCAACTTTTATTAAAAATTCAGATGTGAAACCCTTTTGTATAAAAAGTAGCTCGGAATGGTCACACCCTGAACCAAGAAGTGTAATTTGGTGGTGGACTTGATTTCCACCCCAGGCACTCACTTTCCGCGGGCAGTCTGGGGAGCCTAACTCGGCTTCCGCCCGCGGGGTCTCCTCTAGACACGTTTTTCCCGTAGGAGTCTCGTACACCCGCTCCAATCAACTTTGTTTTATTTAGATAGAATCCTTTTGTCTACAAACTAGAAAATTTTTGTTTGCCGACAGTCTTTTTTTGTGGGTTTTTTAAAATGGGAACGTTGATTTCCACTTCAGGCACTCGCTTTCCGCGTGCGGGCGGGAGCCCCCTCGGCTCGCCTGCGGGGTCTCCCATGCCACGCTTTTCCCGCAGGAGTCTCGTACCTTTCGTTCCAATCAACTTTGTTTTATTTAGATAGAATCCTTTTGTCTACAAACTAGATGATTTTTGTTTGCCGACAGTCTTTTTTTTGGGGGTTTATAAAATGGGAACGTTGATTTCCACTTCAGGCACTCGCTTTCCGCGTGCGGGCGGGAGCATCCTCGGCGCGCCTGCGGGGTCTCCCATGCCACGCTTTCCCCGCAGGAGTCTCGTACCTTCCGTTCCAATCAACTTTGTGTTTTAAAAGAAAAAACTGTAGGCTGGTCTCATCACGAACCATGTTTAAGACCTGTTTATATTTCATATTTTTTCCTGTACTCCTTAATGGATTGAAGAAATTTACGATACTCCTATCGAAAAACTGGCTAGCCTAGATCCCACAAGCGCTTGCGTCGAGGAGGCTTGGCAGGCAGTCGCGGAAAGGGAGCGGATTTCTGAAATCAGCTGTAATGATTTCTAGAACAAACTGTAGGCTGATCTCACACCGAATTATGTTTGAGACCAGTTTATCCTTTAAGTTTTTTCACCTATAATCCTAATTGGATGGAAGAAAATTGCGACACTCCTGCCGAAATACTGGCTAGCCGAGACCCCACAGGCGCTCGTGCCGAGGAGGCTTGGCAGACAGTCGGCGGAAAGGGAGCGGATTTCTGGAATCAGCTGGAATGTTTTCTAGAAAAAACTGCAGGCTGATCTCACACCGAATTATGTTTGAGACTAGTTAATCCTCCTAGTTTGTTTTTTTACTATAATTCTTAATGGATTGAAGAAATTTACGATACTCCTGTCGAAAAACTGGCTAGCCTAGATCCCACAGACACTTGCGTCGAGGGGGCTCGGCAGGCA
Organism: Peribacillus sp. SRI_006; assembly: GCF_057586375.1. Lineage (NCBI taxonomy): Bacteria > Bacillati > Bacillota > Bacilli > Caryophanales > Bacillaceae > Peribacillus > Peribacillus sp. SRI_006. The sequence goes on from NZ_JBYCZT010000023.1 coordinate 21,457, forward strand.
GTCGGCGGAAAGGGAGCGGATTTCTGAAATCAACGGGAATATTATTTTATAAAAAACTGTAGGGAAGTTTGAAGTTAATAATTGTCGAAAAAATCAAAAACTTCTTCTTTTTCTAATTAAATTGTGATAGTGTATAAAATAAAGAAGTATTTCCTTCGTCATAATTTTAAAAAGAAGTATTTGATTCATCAGAAAGGAGTGATATGGTGGAACATCTTCCATTTAAATTATTAGTAAAAGACAAATTTGACCATCTATCGGCAGGTCAAAAAAAAGTTGCCGCTTATCTGATTGAAAATTTGGATGAAGCCGCCTTTAAAACGGCATTTCAAATTGGTAGGGAAGCGGAGGTTAGTGAAACAACGGTCATTCGGTTTTCGTATTCATTGGGATTTGAAGGGTTTAGTAAAATGCAGTCGAGGATTCAAAAACAGCTGCTGCACCAAAATCAAATAGACTTATCGAATACTGATTCCATTCTCCACATTGATGACAAGCAGGATCCATTTACAAAAGTGATAGAAAACGAAGTTCATATTTTAAGACATCTATTAGATCATACGAACGTTCAGGATATATGGAAAGCAGTCGAAGTTCTGATCCAGGCTGACCAAATATTGATTGCAGGACATCGGGTTTCCCATGCTGCCGCCTATTGGTTCTCCTATACGCTAAGTTCATTAAGGGAAAATGTAAGTTTATGTTCACCTACAGGAGACTTCTATGAAAAGTTTTGTAATCTCACAAATAAGTCTGCATTAGTTGTTTTTTCCTTTCCAAGATATGCAAACGAAACATTAAAAGTTGCTGAGTGTGCCAAAGAACAAGGAGTTTGTTTAATTTCAGTTACAGACCGCCTTCTGTCACCAGTTGGACGCATCTCTGATATTTCTCTGACAACTGAAGAAAACGCAGAAACCGGAACCAATTCAATCGCTTCCGTTATTAGCTTGTTGGACCTGGTCATTGCAGGCATCCATCAAAAAGACGCAAAACGGATATATACCCATCAGCAAAAATTAGAAAGGCTATATTCAAGTTATGAGGTGTTTAATGAATGAGTTTTTAATAAAGTTAAAATTCATGTAAAGGAGGAGGGGCATCATTATGGACCCGATTCAATATATTGATCAGCATCAAGAAACATTGATGAAGTCCTACCATGACTTGCATTCTTTGGCTGAGCCAAGCTGGCAGGAAGAAAGAACGTCTTGCTATATTTTAAAATGTCTTAGGGAAGCGGGCATCACCGTAAAAACATTTCAGAGCCATTATGGAATCATTGCCGAGATTCCAGGCATTTCAAAAAAGGTTGTGGCATTAAGGGCTGATATGGATGCACTTGTTCAGGAAATAGATGGAGTTGTAAAGGCCAATCATTCATGTGGACATGACGCACATAGCACAATGGTTTTATATACAGCATTGGCCATTGCCTCCAGCGGAATCCGGCCTAAACACACTCTCCGATTTATATTTCAGCCTGCAGAAGAAAAAGGGGAAGGCGCTCTTCAAATGATCAATGATGGCGCGTTGGAGAATGTTACATATTTATTCGGGGTACATGTAAGACCCAGTACGGAGGTTCCTTATATGAAGGCTTCCCCCGTCATTGTCCATGGCTCAGCCGAAACAATAAGGGGTACAATCAAAGGCCTTCAGGCTCATGCATCCCGTCCGAAAGATGGAATAAATGTAATCGAAGCAGCAGCTTTGCTTGTCCAAAAATTACAGCAGATTAATCTGGAAACCGAAATTCCTTATTCCATCAAAATGACTCAATTTGAAACAAACAATAAAGCATCAAACGTTATCCCGGAAACAGCTGTCTTTGCTATTGATGCCAGAGCACAGTCAAATGATGTAATGAATGAACTAAATCGCTTAACAAAGGAAGCTTTTGAACAGACAATGGAACAAACTGAAACATCGATCTCCTGGTCTGCGGAAGAATTTGTCCCAGCTGCGACCTTGAATGAAAAGGCGATAAAGCTGGCTGACGCCACAATTGCAGATATCCTTGGGATGGAAAATGTCGTTCCGGTCTGTGTTTCTCAAGGAGGAGAGGATTTTCATTTTTATACAGCCGAAAATCCTGATATAACTGCAACCATGATAGGGTTAGGCTGCGATCTAACGCCTGGTCTGCACCATCCGGATATGAAGTTTAATTTACAAGCACTTATTTATGGAACGAAAATACTAATTAACACAGTCATGATGGCGGCAGAAGAGTAAAATTTTTCACATAAAAAATTAACGAAGGGGTGTTTTATGGAAAATACCGCACAAACATCACAAACCGGGGACCATACAGCTGCTGATGAAAAACAACTGGAGCGAAAACTCAAACCAAGGCATCTTTCGATGATTGCAATCGGCGGCACCATTGGAACGGGGCTATTTTTAGCGAGCGGTTCCATTATTCATACTGCGGGTCCTGGAGGAGCTGTGGCTGCCTATATTATTGCCGGGATCATGGTTTACTTTCTGATGACAAGCTTAGCCGAAATGGCTGCCCTTATTCCTATTACAGGCTCTTTTAGTACCTATACATCAAGGTTTGTTGATCCTGCATTGGGATTTGCGATTGGGTGGAACTATTGGTATAACAATGCAATCGTAGTCGCACTGGAATTAGCAGCTTCCTCCCTGATAATGAACTATTGGCTTCCTTCTGTTCCGGGCATCATTTGGAGCGCATTATTTCTTGCAGTCATATTTGGCCTTAATATTTTATCGGTAAAAGGATATGGAGAATCAGAATTCTGGTTTGCTATTATAAAGGTTTTGACGATTATCATTTTTATTGCAGTAGGTTTATTAATGATTGTAGGAATCATGGGAGGGGATGCCGTAGGTTTTGAAAATATCACCAAAGGGGAGGCACCGTTTAAAGGAGGCTTTTTATCTATTATAAGTGTCTTTATGGTGGTAGGATTTGCCTTTCAAGGTACCGAGTTAGTAGGAATTGCGGCCGGCGAGAGTGAAAACCCAAGAAAAAATATACCAAAGGCCATTAAGCAAATCTTCTGGAGACTCCTCTTGTTTTATGTATTGGCGATAATTGTGATTGGATTTTTAATAAGCTATAATGATCCGCGTTTGCTAAGCTCGGATATTGAAGATATTGCGGTAAGTCCCTTCACTCTAGTTTTTCAAAACGCTGGGCTTGCCATCGCTGCCTCCCTTATGAATGTGGTCATTCTTACTTCCGTTCTTTCTGCAGGCAATTCGGCCATGTACGGAGCTTCTCGCGTGCTTTGGGTGCTGGCGAAAGAAGGCAAAGCCCCTTCGTTTCTAAAAAAAGTGAATTCAGGCGGCATTCCAGTGAACGCTGTGTACTTTTCTACCATCGTTGGGATGGCAGCTTTCCTGACCTCTCTTTTCGGTGAAGGCACGATTTATACTTGGTTATTGAATGCTGCAGGATTATCCGGTTTTTTATCCTGGTTAGGAATCTCGATTACACATTATCGTTTCCGGAAGGCATATATTGCACAAGGTAGAGATTTGAAAGATTTGCCTTATGTATCAAAATGGTATCCATTCGGTCCGATATTAGCCACACTTTTATGTGTTACGGCAATCCTGGGACAAAATTACTCTGCATTTTTCGGCCCTGAGATTGATTGGTATGGAATTTTAATTTCCTATATCGGACTTCCTTTATTTTTCCTGGCTTTTCTAGGTTATAAAATCTTAAAGAGAACAAAAATGACTCCATTGCAAGAGGCCGATTTCAGTAAAGCGGAATAACAAATAAGAGAGTATTTCGTAAACATAAAGTATTTAAAAGATAGCTCCAGCGCCTTGCAAGATAAGCCGTCAGCTGTGGAACTTACTTGTCCATCTTATGTTGGGCCGATCAAGGTGCTTGTGCTTTTCATAGGAGGTTGACCATGACGAAATCACAGGAAATTGTAATTCGTTCTCTTCATCGAATTGAAGAGCTGGAGGACGTAAGGAAGCTAGAGTCCAACATTTGGGGAGAAACCGACTCAATCCCCGCACACCAAACCTTAACAGCCGTGAAAAATGGCGGTTTGGTTATAGGAGCTTATTGGGAAGGAAAGCTGATTGGATTTCAATACAGTTTTCCGGGATTCAATGGGCAATCAGCCTATCTTTGTTCACATATACTAGGAATTGATGAGCAATTTCGCAACAAAGGTATAGGCGAGAAGTTAAAGTTAGCACAACGTGAGGAAGCGCTAAAGCTCGGCTATTCCCTTATTACCTGGACATACGATCCTTTGGAAAGTGTTAATGGGTATTTAAATATAGCCAAGCTCGGCGGGGTATGCTCCACATATATCGCAAACTGCTATGGTGAAATGGAAGATCTTTTAAACAGCGGAATTCCTTCTGACCGCTTTCTTGTCGAATGGCATATTGGTAAAAAGGAGAAAACGGATTCTAGCGGAGGGGGAATGCCGCTGGATTTTGTGATGGAAAACTCGCTTATTCAATGGGATACCATTGAAAAGGGATTGCCAGTTCCATCGTTCACTCGCCCGCTGCCTGAACAAGAATGTGAAACAGCTTTTGTTGCCCTTCCAAAGGACTTCCGAACAATAAGAGTCACAAATATTCAAGCGGCCAATGAGTGGCGGATGAAAACCAGGGACATATTTACCGGATTATTTCAGCAAGGATGGCAGGTAACAGGTTTTATGAAGAATTCCATGACGGAAATTCCCGTTCAGTTTTATATGCTATCAAGGAAATGAACTAGAAGAGTATATATAATGTTTAGTAATTTCAGGCTGTGTAAGCCTATTAATAAAAAATTTGTAAGACTGTGTCCATTAACAGTTTTATCACAGAAGGAGAATTTCTAAGTGAAAATTAAACAAGTTATTCTAAGGCATCTTAAGCTAGACTTGCTTGAACCTTTTACAACTAGCTTTGGGACGGAATACGATAGGGATTTTATCCTTGTCGAAGCCATAAGCGATGATGGCATTTCCGGTTGGGCTGAATCGGTTGCGATGCTCGACCCCCTGTATAATGAAGAGACCTTAAAAACAAACTGGCATATTCTAGAAGACTATCTAATTCCAATAATCCTAAAAAATGAAATCAAGCATCCTGATGAAATTTCCGAAAAATATTTCACCCATATTCGCGGAAATTATATGGCAAAAGCAGCTTTAGAGGGTGCCGTTTGGGATTTGTATGCTAAAAAGCAAGGTGCTTCTCTTTCAAATGTGTTAGGTGGAATAAAAAAGAAAATTGAAGTGGGGGTAAGCATTGGAATAAAGGATTCGATCGATTCGACCCTGGATATAATTGAAGCTCGTCTCGGTGAAGGCTATAAACGTTTTAAACTAAAAATCAAACCGGGCTGGGATGTTGAATTAATAGACAAGGTACGAAAAGTATATCCTGAAATCCCGCTCATGGCCGATGCAAATTCAGCTTATACCTTAAAAGATATAGACCGGTTATCCGCCTTGGATGATTTTAATTTAATGATGATTGAGCAGCCGCTTGCCTATAATGATATCATTGACCATGCAGATTTACAGTCAAGGTTAAAAACACCTATTTGCCTGGATGAAAGCATACACTCATTAGAGGATGCCAGGAAGGCTATTAAATTGGGCAGCTGTAAAATTATTAATATCAAGATTGGCCGTGTCGGAGGTTTGACTGAATCTAAGAAAATCCATGATTTATGCCTAGAACATGGCATTCCGCTATGGTGTGGAGGTATGCTGGAATCAGGCATTGGAAGAGCTCATAATATTGCAATCACTTCACTGCCGAACTTCACTCTTCCCGGTGATACCGCAGCTTCCTCCCTCTATTGGGCAGAGGATATCACTGACCCTGAAGTTACAGTGGAAAACGGAATGATCCGTGTTCCGGAATTGCCTGGAATCGGCTATGAACCAAGCATGGAAAAAATCAAAAAGTATACTATACACAGTCAAACCTATCTTTAAGTGAGAATGTAGCTAGAAACGGCTAGGGTAGTTACTTCCTGCAACATCTATTTCCTAGGCATGATTCCCGAAAAAGGGAGCGTGCCTTTTTTATTTAGGCTGTTTTCGCATACTTTGTTGCTATTTACGAAGTAGTGCAGTGTGGTTGATTTCCCCTCCAGGTGCTCGCTTTCCGCGGGGCGGGCGGTGAGCCTCCTCGGCGTAAACGCCTGTGGGGTCTCACCTGTCCCGCTGCTCCCGCAGGAGTCTCGCACTTCCGCTCCAATCAACCTAAAATAGTTTCGTTTTAAAAACAATATTCTTTACGGAAAGAGCCTTTATCCATTTTCCATTCAAAATATATTGTAATTCGACTATCTGCCATGTATGGTGTTATGAAATGCAGATTAGCTTTTCTTATATCCTTTAAAAAGTTATCATAATAGAGTCTTTGTACATTGTATATATCCACATTTATGATACAAAACTGCATGTATAGAAAAAAGGGGTGAGGCGATGCGAAATTTACATACTATCTGTGCCGTATTAACCGTCTACCTTTTCTTTTTTTGCTGTTTCTTTCCTTCAGCAGCCCATTCGGAAGCCCAAAAAGTGATACGGGTTGCAGGGGATAATAACTTTCCACCTTTTGAATACTTGAGCGATTCGGGTGTTTATACCGGTTTTAATGTGGATATAATGAACGCTATTTCTATCGAGACTGGCATTAGGTTCGAATACTATCCCATGCCATGGAACGAGGCAGTACAAGCTATGCGCTCTGGAAAAGTGGATGCGATTCAAGGCATGAAGTACAATCAAGAACGTGAAGAGTTTTATGATTTTTCAGCTCCGTATTTCACAAGTTCACAAGGGATTTTTGTGTTGAAAGATAATATGTATATCCGAAAAATCGAAGATCTTAAAGGCCGGAAAGTAGCTGTACAAAAAGGAGATGTTGCAAGCGGTCTATTAAGTAAAGTCGATCGTTTGAAATTGGTGGAAACTAATAATCAACAAGAAGCCGTTCAGTCGCTTATCGACGGTAAAGTGGATGCTTTCATTGGAAATCGGATTACGGGTCAATATTTTCTACAGAAAAATGAGCAGCAATCACTCATTAAGATTGTCGGTGAGCCACTTGACACCACAAATTATGCTGTAGCCGTTATGCCGAAAAACAAAGAGTTGCTGACACTATTCAATCAGGCCATTTCTCAAATCAAGAAAGATGGAACGTATGAAAAGATAGAGAAAAAGTGGTTCGGTGAATATATCCTGCCAAATACTCAACGGCTCCGTAAAACGATGTTGTATTTGGAAATTGGTCTTATTCTTACCTTCATTGTGATTTCTCTCATCTTATGGTGGAATCTCAGCCTTAAACGAGAAGTGGCTAAGCGAACCGAGCAAATTGAGCACGTGAATAAAGACTTGGAAGAGAAGATGCTCCTTCTTGAGGAAAACATCAACTTTCAGCAGCAAGTATTAAACAGTGCCTACAGTTCGCTTATTACACTGAATCAGCAAGGTCTTGTATCGATGATTAATGTTAGGGCCATTGAATATTTGGGGGTGGACGGTAATGTTGTTGGAAAACGTTTTCAGGATCTGCCAACTGCCCGTTTCATCCCGGAAAAGGAGATTAAGGCTGCATTAGAGAAAAAGAGAGTTTTCTTGCAAAAGGAAACGGTATGGTCTCATTATGCGGGCAAAAAAAGGCATATAACTTACAGCATGTATCCAATTCAGACTATTGGGGGAGAAAGTGTAGGTGCGGTGTTGAATTTTTTCGATAGTACGGAACAAAAACAACTGGAGAGAAAAGTGGCTCAGGATGACCGATTGCGTTCATTGGGTCAACTCGTGGCGGGTATCGCTCATGAAATAAGAAATCCGTTAACATCCATCCTTACCTATACGCAATTGCTGCCGAAAAAATTTGCAAGCGCAGATTTCCGAACGTTCTTTTCCGAACAGGTCACTAGTGAAATTACCCGACTTAATACATTGATTAACGATTTGCTCGATTATGCCCGCCCTAAAAAATCAGAGCCTGTCACATTTTCGCTGAATGAGGCCATGGCAGGGATTGAGCTATTGCTAAAGCCGAAAATCAAAGAAAAAAACCTGAGCATTGTTCGAGAGTTCGCTGGAGACATTCAGGCAACTGCAGATACACAGCAAATCAAACAAGTACTGGTGAACGTCATTCTCAATGCCATACAGGCGTCCAATACAGGGGGAACACTTATTTTTCGGGCATACTATCGGGATGTGTTCACTGTCGTTGAAATCGAGGATGAAGGAATTGGGATTTCGGAAGAAGACATTGATAAGATCTTTGAACCGTTTTACACCAGGAAACCCAATGGGGTCGGGCTAGGGCTTTCTATTACGTATCAGCTTGTCAAAGAAAACGATGGCATTATCGAGACAAGAAGTGAAGTAGGAAAGGGAACAGTAGTGACCATTTGTTTACAGCGTTAATACAGAAAGGGTGAAAACGATGCACGATATCATGATTATTGATGATGAGCCAACCATATGTCAGTCACTTACGTTTGCATTGGAAGACCAGTATCACGTTTATTCGTTTACAGACCCACGTGAAGCGCTTCCGCTTTTCGAAAGGGCAGAAATCGCCATCGTTTTGCTGGATTTAAAAATCGGGGGATATAATGGGATGGAAGTGTTAGAAGAAATCAAACGCCTCTCCCCCTCGACTGTTGTCATTATGATGACGGCCTACGGAACCATTCCTTCTTCCGTGGAAGCAATGCGTAAGGGGGCGTTTTCATATGCGACAAAGCCGCTTCATATTGATGAATTGGAAGTGCTGATGCAAAAAGCAGAAGAAGTGTACACCCTTCAGTCCAAAGTAAAATGGCTGAGTGAAGAATTGGATAAGGTGGCAGGTGTGAACGGCCTCATCGGTGAAAGCTTGGCCATGCGCAAAATATTCTCCCTCATCGAAAAAGTGAAGGATATCGATTCCAACATTCTCATAGAAGGGGAAAGTGGGACCGGTAAAGAAGTCGTCGCCAGAACCATCCATAATCAAAGCAAGCGCAGAAACAAAAAGTTTCAGGCTATTAATTGTGCCGCCATTCCGACTCACCTGTTGGAATCAGAATTATTTGGATACGAAAAGGGCGCATTTACAGGGGCGACACAGCGAAAATATGGACTTTTTGTTTTGGCGGAAGGAGGTACAATCTTTCTTGACGAAATCGGTGAGATGGATTTGGCACTGCAGGGGAAAATATTGCGCGTTCTACAAGAGAGAAGGGTAATGCCCGTTGGCGGGATAGAAGAAGTCAGCATCGATGTCCGGATCATTGCAGCGACAAACAGAGACTTGGTTAAAGAAGTAAAAGAGAATCGATTTCGTGAAGATTTATATTACAGATTAAATGTGATTCCGATTCACCTTCCGGCTTTACGTGAACGAAAAGAGGATATTCCTTTGCTGTTGGAATTTTTCATTGCAAAAATCGGTGATCGAATGGGAAAACCTGTAGAAGGAATTTCTCATGAAGCGCTGCAGCTTTTACAGCAATATGACTTTCCAGGAAATATTCGTGAACTGCAGAACGTGATTGAAAGAGCAATAGCGCTTACGAATGATTCTTACATACAGAAAGCCGATTTACCTTCCGACATCCAAAAAAGCTCGCGCCCATTTTTCGGCAATACCCTAATCCCCGTATATGTCGGCGAACCGCTTGAAGAAATCGAAAAAAGAGTGATTCTTCATAACCTTGCCGCATTTAACGGTCATCAAAGGAAGACAGCGCAAACAATTGGCATCGGGGAGAGGACATTGCGGGACAAGTTGAAGAAATATCGGGAAGAAAAGTAGGCGGAAATTGCCGAGCGGCAATTTTCGCCTACTTTTTATTTTGAATATATCTGAATTTTCCACTGTTTTTATGGAAATGGACCTGGCATGAAACTTGCTTAATAAAATTGTAGTAAAACCATTAAGCAGAATGGAGGGAACATAGATATACAACATAATGGTCTACAGAGCTGGACTGGAAGTTACAGTGCGGCGAAAGCGGGGATGTGCAAAATGCCTCAGGCAGGATAAGTCAATGGCCTATCCAAATTTAACGAAAACAAAAGGACAAGCCATTGAACCAGAGCTTTTATAACAGTACATCCCGAAATTTATTGGCGATTGCAAATATGAAGTATTTTTATTTATGGGGAGGAAAAATAAATGTATGCGTTACCAAATATGGATTTATGGAAAGGCAGAACAGATAGTCTAATAGATAAAGATGAATTTAGAATTCATCAAATAGTTAAAGATAATCAAACAACATCATCAAATAATACATGTGGAATAATAGGGTTCTCTTGTGAAGAAGGCGTACGCAGGAATAAAGGAAGACTTGGAAGCAAAGAAGCTCCCAATGAAATACGTAAATCCTTATCATCTCTATCTTGGCACGGCCAATTAGCAGATAGCCTAGTTGATTTCGGAAATATCATTTGTGAAAATCAACAGTTAGAAGCAGCTCAAGCTGAATTGGGAAGCCACGTAGAGAAAATATTATCTAAAAATATGTTTCCTGTTATTTTGGGGGGCGGACATGAAACCTTTTATGGTCATTATCTAGGAATTAGGTCGAGTGTTGGACCCAATGCCAAAATAGGCATTCTTAACATTGATGCTCATTTTGATTTACGCTCTTATGAAGAAATAACTTCTTCTGGAACGATGTTTAAACAAATATTAGATAATGATCATCAAGCTAGTTATTTGCCAATTGGCATTCAACGTTATGGAAATACTAAAAAATTATTTGACACTGCAACTACACTTGGTTGCTCTTGGATATTGGAAGAAGAATTAGTAGATGGAAATTCTGAAGAAAACGAAAATAAAATTCTGAATTTTATAAATCAACATGATTATATTATATTAACACTTTGTATGGATGTTATAAACGCTTCTGAAGCACCGGGTGTGAGTGCCCCTTCCTCATTTGGTCTTTCAGGAAAAATGGTTAGACAATTAATTCGTAAGATTACTTCACATACGAAAACTATTTCATTTGATATCTGTGAAGTGAATCCATCATTAGATTGTGATAATCGGACTGTAAAACTAGCTGCAAACCTAATAAATGAAGTATTCATGTGTGTGGAGAGGAGATAAGCAATATGAACATCGAGATTAATCAAACGATCACTATTTTTTTAGCGATACTGCTTTTAGCACTAGGCGGGATTATCGTTAAGAATGTCAAATTATTTAGACACTTTTGTATCCCTGCACCCGTTGTGGGGGGATTACTTTTTGCAATCGTCGCTACAAGTCTTAAAACCTTTTTAAACATAACCATTTCATTGGATACGACACTCCAGGGATTATTCATGTTAACATTTTTTACGTCCGTTGGATTGGGTGCCAGTTTCCAATTAGTGAAAGTCGGCGGTAAATTATTATTAATATATTGGTTGTTATGCGGGTTTCTGGCATTTGCTCAAAATTTAATCGGAATTTCTTTAGCACCCGTTTTTGGGATTGATCCATTGATTGGCATGATGGCAGGAGCAATTTCCATGGAAGGCGGCATAGGTGCAGCTACAGCATTTGGCGGTACGATTGAATCGCTGGGCATTCAATCTGCCCAAGCAATTGGAATAGCAGCAGCTACATTAGGATTAGTGTTTGGTGGATTAGTTGGAGGTCCCACTGTAAAGTATTTAATTAATAAACACAAATTAACACCAAGTAAAGAGGATATTGAAATTCAAGAAAAGAAAGAAATGGAAGACAAAATAGAATTAAATGTAGCTTCATTTATGAAACAAGTGTTAATACTGACATTTTGTATGGCTTTAGGTTCATATCTAGGAGAGTTATTTTCCTCAAAGACAGGTTATGTTTTACCGAACTATGTTGGAGCAATGATAGTGGCTGTAATAGTTCGGAATATTTTAGATAAAATAAACGGGAAAATTATCGAAATGCCTAGTATTAATTTTATTGGAGATATCACTTTAGGTATTTTCTTATCTATGGCATTAATGAGTATAAAATTATGGGAAGTTGCTGACCTTGCTTTACCAATTATTTTAATTGTGGTTATACAAGTAATTTTCATTATCCTTTTAAGTATATTCATCATGTTTCGTTTTCTTGGCAAAAACTACGATGCGGCAGTTATGGTTGGTGGTTTCATCGGACATGGTATTGGGGCTACACCGAATGCTATGGCAAATATGTCAACAATCACTGCGAAATATGGACCTTCAAGTAAAGCATATTTAATCGTTCCGATAGTCGGTGCATTTCTTATTGATGTATTTGCCATGCCAATCATCATTATAAGTATTAATCTTTTTAAATGATAATTTGTTATTAAATAAGGAATCAAAAAATATAGTGTTACCGAATGTTTTTGGGAATGCCAAAACATTCGGTATTGATTTTTTTATTCTGAAATTGCCCATATAGTAGGTAATTCACGATGGTTTTTCTGTATGCATTATTAATGCACCGGAACCCTATCAATTTCGCATCATCTACATGTATGTATCGTAGCGTTTTACAGCCTGATTTAGTAAGAATGCTGCTGCGATGATCAGAGGTCAGTAGAATTAAGCTCTCTTATGCATCTCTGTTAATTATCCATCCTAGCCTAGATTGTACTGAAAAAATGTAATAATTAAAGGGGAGAAATTCGTTGTCATTTTCACTAAAACTAATAAGGAAAAGTGAACAAATAACCAGTCTTTGGTCAGGTGGTAAAACAACTCAACTAGCCATTTATCCTGAAGAAGCTGATTACTCGAAACGTGATTTCAAATGGCGGATAAGCACAGCAGAAGTCGAGGTGGACGAATCCTTATTTACTCACCTTCCAGGCATTCAGAGAATCATCATGATCCTTGATGGTGAAATGTCGCTGCAACATCAGGGAAAGCCCAGTATGCATTTAAGCCCATTTGAACAGGATCGGTTTGATGGAGGCTGGACAACCCGCAGTGTTGGAAAGGTCACTGACTTTAATTTGATGTTAGCGGAAGGATGTGAAGGTGACATCAGCACGATTCATATGAATGATGGAATCCATGCGGAAGTGCTGGATAATCGGGACTCTTCGAAAAGAACCGACGTCTTCTATTGTTTTAAAGGAAGGAGTAGAATGAATATTGATGAAAAAGAGACAATTGTTTTAGAGCAAGGTGACTTAATAACCTTAAACAGAGATCATACCTCCAACAATTTAAATATAAAGTTATCAAATCAAGATGACGACTCTACTGCAACAATTATTAAGGTAAGTATTTTTTATTGATAGAGAAATTCTGGGGTCCCAAAGCATCCTTCTCCTATATAAATTCGAGTTCATTGCGCCGCAATTTACTTACTCGATTTTCATCGAGTTTGTCTACAGTCTGAGCCGTCAATAGACGGCTTATTCTTTTTGATATTTAAAGGAGATAAAGTGTCTATTTTAAGATTAAAATTATTTTGATATATCCAATCCCTTGATTATTTGAGAATGTTTGGTGTGTGAAATTGAAATTAAAACACTTACATTTCCTATTATCTGTGTATAATTACCTGAAAATATGAAATTATCTTTTAATTCAAATGATTCAGTGTTATTATTTTATAAGAATATTCAAACTATTAAATAAGAAGGTGAGGGAACTCATATGTCACAGATGTTGGCTTTGGTTATCGTAATTCTGATTTTATTTGTAGGAGACATAGTGGCGGTTCGAACAAAAGCCTGGGTACCTTCCGTTTTCATTTCGGCGATCCTATTTCTATGTGGTTATTGGACATTCTTCCCGCAAGACATCGTTTCAATAGCAGGTGTTCCACCGGTAGTGGCAACCATGATGATGTACTTATTGATCACGAATATGGGGACATTGCTTTCAATAAGGGAATTGGTGAATCAATGGAAGACGATTGTCATCTCCTTATCTGGTATTCTTGGCATTGTTGCCCTATTATTCGGAATTGGCATCTTTATTTTTGATCTGCAAACTGTCCTTGTAGCGGTTCCACCATTAGTGGGAGGTATGGTTTCTTCAATAATCATGTCAGAAGGAGCGGCAGATGCAGGACTTACGAGCTTGTCCGTTTTTGCCATTGTTATTTATGTCATGCAAGGCTTCGCCGGATATCCTTTAACGTCAATTGTCTTGAAGAAAGAAGGGAAGAAGCTTTTGGGGCAATATCGCAATGGAAAGTTAACGGTAAAAAAGGATGAAACTGCAGCCGCTGCAGAAGGCATGACGGAACTTAGGCTGTTTAAGAAACTTCCTGAAAAATATAATACGGAGTATTTCAAATTTTTAAGACTTGCAGTTGTTGCTTTACTTGCTTACCTTGTTTCGAGTGGATTAGAGCCGATTATATCTATAAATGCATTTGTTCTTTGCTTACTATTCGGGGTTATCGGAAAAAGTATCGGTTTCTTGGAAAGACAGACACTGCAAAAAGCAAATGGATTTGGATTTGCCATCATGGCCCTTATGCTTTTCGTCTTTGATGGATTGAAAAATGCAACACCAAGTATGATGATGGAGATTCTTTACCCACTTATTGTTTGCATTATCTTAGCTGTGATAGGTATGTATATATTCTCATTCATAGCAGGGAAATTGTTAAAAGTCAGCAAAGAAATGGCCTTTGCTGTATCTTTAACAGCATTATACGGATTTCCAGCTGATTACATTATCACCAATGAAGTCGTCAATTCATTAACAAAAGATGAAAATGAAAAAGAAGCATTGCTAAGCCATATGCTGCCGCCGATGCTTGTTGGCGGATTTATATCGGTAACAATCGTATCGGTTATTTTGGCAGGAATATTCGTACAATTCTTGTAAAATAGGAGGGATTCTAAGTGAGTCTTAGCGAACGTATAGAAAAGCAAATAAATGATTTGAGCGAATTTACATCAACACCCGGAGAAGGGACTACCCGGCTTACGTATAGCAAGGAAGACTTACTTACACGTAATTATATAAAAAATAAAATGATGGAATACGGCCTGACAGTAAAGGAAGATGGATTTGGAAATATTTTTGGAAAGCTTGATGGTACTTTAAAAGATGCACCGAGCGTTCTGTTAGGTTCACATTTTGATTCAGTACCAAATGGCGGTGCGTATGACGGACCAGCCGGTGTAATTGTCGCACTGGAAGTGGCTGCCCTATTTGCAGAAAATCAATTAACACCTAAATACCCATTGGAAATCGTTGCACTGATTGAAGAAGAAGGAGCTCGTTTTGGCGGAGGGCTAATGGGGTCGAGAGGAATAGTGGGAACGCTTAGTGAGGAAAGTTTTAAAAATTTAAAGGATAAAGATGGTATCACCACAATTGAAGCGATGTCAAAAATTGGACTGGATTTCACTCTTCCGAAAAGAAGAAATCCCAATAGCATTAAAGCGTTTCTCGAATTGCATATAGAACAAGGTCCAATCCTTGAAGAGAAGAATATCCCCATTGGAGTTGTAGAAGCTATTGTTGGTTTAACCCAATTTGAAGTAACCATTGAAGGAAAGGCAGGACATGCAGGCACAACCCCAATGGATCGCCGTACGGACGCATTGGTTGCTGCCGCTCAAATTATTTCTCAATTACCGAGCTTTGCAATTGAGGAAGGAGAAGGAACGGTTATAACGACAGGGCGACTAGATGTTTTACCAAATGGAGCAAACGTCATACCGAATAAGGTGGTATTTTCGGTAGATATTCGATCAAGCAAGGAAGAACATATTAACAATGTCATCAGGCGGATGAAAGAATTAATCGAATCCTATCAGGTACAGGGGATCCATTCAACGGCGGAACAGCTGTTGTATATGCCGCCAAAGATATTGAGTAATGAGATTAAGGATTTATTAAAAGATAAAAGTTCTGATTTGGAAATTCCATACTGTTCCATTGATAGTGGTGCAGGTCATGATGCGATGGTTTTTTCCGATGTGACTGATGTTGGCATGCTTTTTGTTCCAAGTAAAGCAGGACTAAGTCATTGTCCAGAGGAATGGTCTGATGCACGTCATTTGGCAAATGGAGTGGAAATCTTTTACGAAGTGGCTAAATGTTTAACGGAGGTGGAATAAGAATGATTAATCAAACGATAAAAGAAGCGATTCAAAATTATAGTGATGAATTAACAGAAATACGCAGAAAACTTCATAGCGAACCTGAGTTATCATGGGAAGAAGAAAATACAACTGCCTTTGTTTGTGACTACCTTGAAAAATTAGGAATTACTTATCGAAAAGCAGAACCAACAGGTGTCATTGGAGAAATTAAAGGCGGTAAGGCTGGAAAGACCGTCGCATTAAGAGCAGATATGGACGCCCTTTCTGTAGAAGAACTAAGTAAAGACTTGCCGTATGCTTCAAAGGAAGAAGGGAAAATGCATGCATGTGGTCATGATGCACACACATCCATGCTATTAATTGCAGCGAAGGCACTAAACGAAATAAAAGAAGAATTACCTGGGAATGTGCGCTTAATATTTCAACCTGCCGAAGAAGTGGCAACAGGTGCAAGGGAAATGGTTAAACAGGGGGCCGTTGAAGGGGTTGATAATGTTTTTGGCATACATATTTGGTCGCAAATGCCAACAAACAAAGTCGCTTGCACTCAAGGACCTTCATTCGCTTCAGCAGATATCTTTACCGTAACCTTTAAAGGAAGAGGGGGACATGGTGCAATGCCGCAGGACTGTATCGATGCAACCATTGTCGCCTCTTCATTCGTCATGAATGTACAGTCCGTCGTATCAAGAACGGTCGACCCCCAAAATCCCGCTGTTTTGACAGTTGGAAAAATGGTCGTTGGCACACGTTTTAATGTCATTGCAGAAAATGCCGTCATTGAAGGGACTGTCCGTTGTTTTGATTCTAAAACACGTGACCATATTGAAAAGCAGCTCCAGATTTATGCTGAAAATGTTGCGAACATTTACGGTGCGACCGCAAAGGTTGATTACTACCGTGGCACGCAAGCTGTCATTAATGATGAATATAGTGCCAAATTAGTGCAAAAGGTGGCCTCACAAGCGTTTGGCGAAGACGCAATATATAATGAAAAGCCAACAATGGGGGGAGAAGACTTTAGCTTCTATTTAGATGAAGTACCCGGAAGCTTCGCTTTAGTTGGATCTGGAAACCCTGAAAAAGATACGGAATGGGCGCATCATCACGGGAAATTCAACATCGACGAGGATGCGCTTGCTACCGGTTCAGAACTTTATGCCCAATATGCATGGGCGTATTTGAACGAATAACGGACTGAAAAGAAGAAGGAACTTGGGTAATTACAAAAAGTCTTTCAATGTCAGAAGGCCGCCAATTGGCGGCCTTCCGGCGTAAATGGTTAAACTTCCCCTTATGAATATCAAGGGAAATTAGAGGAAAAGAGAAGGATAATGTGTAAATAGAAATTCCTCAATTTTTTTGACTGAGTTCATTATAAAATCTTTCATGCGTAACAACCGTTAGTCCCAGTTACGAATTTATCCTACTTATTCGATCTTTCTGGGACACTGTTTGTTTAGCAAGGACAAAACAGGACATCGGTCGGAAGGGAAAAATAAAATCTGAAGGGAAATTGTAAGGTAGTTCGGATGTACAAAAAAAGAGGGAGATGGAGCTATGAAGAAATTATTTACTAGTTTAGTAGTATTGGCAATGGCCCTTGGGGTATCTTTTTCCACCGCTTCAGCATCTGCTGGAGGTTTTCACCACCCCGAAAGCTGGGATAAGAATTCCATTTTGCGGAAGGATACTCATGGGGTGGAGGTCAGAAATATGCAGTATATCCTGAATGTCATGGGTTTTTATACAGATTCTGCAGTGGTTGACGTTGATGGTATCTTTGGACCAAAAACCGAAGCGGGAGTAAAGAAATATCAAAAAGAAAACAACTTGAAAGTGGATGGTGTGGTTGGCCCCCGGACGTGGGATAGCTTCTCGCAATATATTAAGAAGAATGGCAATGAAACATATGGAGCAGGCGGATACATGGGACTCAGAATTAAATGGAAGTACGACAATCCTTCCTATACATCGGGCTCTAAAGCCTATATTTATGGTAATGGAGATACATTAAGCGACCAATACCGATTGTATGCAAATTAAGATATAGGAAATTCCTTTCATATGAAAAACGTGTCCACAAATAGGCACGTTTTTTATTTTTTGCTTTCCCAAGTTGAATGTATTTGTAAACTCCTTTTTCCTTCTAAATAAATGCTATTCCTGCCAAGAATAAGTTTAAGTCCAAAAACATAAAAGCTTGTAAAGAAGTTACTGCTGACCCGATAGTGAAAAAGCCCATAATCCTTTTGATTCATAAAAAATTAATATTATTGTATTTCACTATCTCTCTTAATGCCTACTAATGAAGATGTTGATATGCTCCATTTCGATAGAAAGGGCCGTTGAAATTCCATTCATTTTAAATGGAAAAATGGTAAAGTTAGTGGAGGATCCTCTCCAATCGGCTGTAGCTGCCGAATGGAAGGAGGGAAATCAAAAGATTAATAAATTGAAAAATGGCTGTAGAAGTAAAGGTAAGAATTAGAGGAACTTTATAAAAAGGCTTTGCGGAGGGGGAACCCATATGGGCAATTACTTATCAATCAGTGAAATGGCTACCATTCACAGTATCTCAAGGCAAACACTCATTTATTACGATAAGATCGGTTTATTTAAACCCGTACATATAGATGAACATGGTTATCGATATTATAGTGCCGTTCAAATTCCGTTTCTAAGGGAAATTTGCTTTTTGAAGTCGATTGGCATCAAACTGAATGATATTAAGGACCATATAGGAAATCGGAATTTAACGACTGCCATGTCACTTTTGGAATTTCATCAAGAATTCATTGATAAAGAAATAAAGGCCTTGATGAATACACGTACATTCATTCAACAAAGATTAATGAAATATTCAGAAGCCAAAAATATTAAAAGTGAATTGGATAAACCCATTATAGAAGAATTTCCTGAAAGGCATGTCTTATTTATACCATTTGAAAATGAATTGTGCCGAGAAGAATTACATTTAACGCTCATGAAAGCTTGGAATGTATTAAGTAAACATGAGATGCTTCCGTCAGAGGGATTTGGCACGATTATTTTAAAGGATAACCTTGGAACGGATGATGTTTTCGAGGGTGCTGGCATATATACTTCATTACCTTTTCTCGATCCTGATATGGATAATATGATGACGTTGCCTGCTGGGCAATATGCATGTGTGTATAAATATGGAATGCCATATAACATTGATTTTTTGAATGAATTGGTTCAATGGATCCGTGAGAATCAGTATAGAATTGTAGGGGAAGTCGTAGACGCTTGCTTATTGGATACGACCTTTTACGAGAATGATAATAGTGTCGATTTTTGTCAGCTGCAAATCCCTGTGGAGAAAATTACTTGAATTTTCAAATATCCATTGACTGTATAGTAGAAATACACTTTAGAATATCATTTGTAACCGATACCATATAGGTTATTTGAATTTAAATGATACATAAGATACAGATCATGAAGTGATAGGGGGATTTTTTATGTCTGAAAAAATGAACAAAGTGACAGATTTACGTTCTGCATTGGAACTCCTGAAATCCATTCCAGGACAATTGATCGAAACGGATGAACCAGTCAATCCTCATGCTGAATTATCTGGGGTTTATCGTCATATCGGTGCTGGCGGAACAGTAATGCGTCCAACAAAAATCGGACCTGCAATGGTTTTCAATCATGTATTGGGACATGAAGATTCAAGCGTGGTGATCGGACTTTTAGCCAGCAGGGAAAGAGTCGGCCTCATGCTGGATACAAAACCGGAGCGACTGGGATTCCTTTTAAATGAAGCTGTAAAAAATCCAATTGATCCAATCACCATTTCAAATGATAAAGCGAAAGCTCAAGAAGTGGTTCACTATGCAGAAGATCCGGATTTCGATATCAGAAAATTAATACCTGCGCCTACGAATACAGAGGAAGATGCAGGCCCGTATATCACGATAGGCATGTGCTATGCCTCCGATTCTGAAACGGGTGAATCTGATATTACGATACATCGTTTATGTTTACAAAGTAAAGATGAGATGACCATGTATTTTGTTCCTGGACGTCATTTGGAGGTTTTTCGTGAAAAGGCTGAAAAAGCAGGAAAACCGTTACCTATTTCCATTAGTATCGGTGTTGACCCTGCTATTGAAGTTGCTGCTTGTTTTGAAGCGCCAACGACACCCCTTGGCTTTAATGAGTTGAGTGTTGCAGGGGCGATCAGGAAAGAAGCGGTAGAATTGGTCCAATGCTTGACGATAGATGAAAAGGCTATCGCGAATGCTGAATATGTAATAGAAGGGGAATTGGTTCCCGGAGTGCGTGTTCGGGAAGATCAAAACACCAATACGGGAAAAGCAATGCCAGAATTCCCTGGTTATACAGGTTCCGCTGTTGCGGAACTGCCTCTAATCAAGGTGAAAGCTGTTACGCATCGTGTCAATCCAATCATGCAAACAGTTATTGGACCAAGTGAAGAACATGTGAATATGGCTGGCATTCCAACTGAAGCAAGCATTCTGCAAATGGTGGAAAAGGCCATGCCAGGAAAATTATTGAACGTTTATGCCCATACTTCAGGGGGAGGTAAATACATGGCTGTTATTCAATTCAAGAAAAGTCAGCCAAGTGATGAAGGGCGCCAAAGACAAGCTGCACTATTGGCGTTCTCTGCCTTTTCTGAACTAAAGCATGTATTTATCGTGGATGAAGATGTGGATCCCTTCGATAGCAATGATGTTTTATGGGCGTTAAATACTCGTTACCAAGGTGATGTTGATACGGTCTTCATTCCTGGGGTGCGCTGTCACCCGTTAGATCCTTCACAAGATCCCGCATACAGCCCTACCATTCATGAAAAGGGTATTTCCTGTAAAACCATATTTGACTGTACAGTACCATTTCATTTAAAAGATGAATTTAAAAGGTCTGAATTTAAAGAGGTGGATCCAAGTCGATTTGTTCCTGGATTTACCAATTCATAAGTTTCGATTCAATGACTAATGTAAGGAGGGGAATTAATGAAAATCATTGTTGGGATAACAGGAGCGACTGGAGCCATTTTTGGAATTAGGATTCTTCAGATGCTTAAAAGCAGTGAAGTGGAGACCCATTTAATCATGTCCCCGTGGGCGCATGCCACCATTCAACATGAAACATCTTATTCTGTTAAAGACGTGGAGGGATTAGCTGATCATTCCTATTCTTACAAAGATCAAGCAGCAAGAATATCAAGTGGATCTTACCGGATTGATGGCATGATCGTGGCACCTTGCAGTATGAAAACGCTAGCTTCCATCCGGATGGGACTAGCGGATAATTTATTAACGCGATCTGCTGACGTCATGTTGAAGGAAAGAAAAAAATTATTACTAATGACTAGAGAAACACCTCTGAATACGATTCATTTGGAGAATATGACGGCGCTTTCCAAAATGGGGACCATTATATTCCCTCCGATGCCAGCCTTCTATAATCATCCTGAGAATGTTAACGATATCATTGACCACCTTGCTTATAGGGCGTTAGATCAATTTGAAATCGATACTCACGGTGCGAAACGGTGGGACGGAATGAAATATCGCACCAAAATATAATGGATTGCTAGTAAAGTAGGGAAAAAGGTGGGAAATGAATGGTATGGAAATGTCAGTAGAAGTTTTCGACTTGTTAAATGGTAAAAAGCTTGTCGACAAGCAGCATGAAGCCATGATGCTGTTGACGGTAAGTGAAGAAGGATGGCCGCATACTGCAATGATAAGCGTAGGTGAGATCGTAGCGATAAGCAGGAAGGAATTAAGGATTGGCCTATGGCCGGATACTTCGACTACTGCCAATGTCATTCGTACCCATAAAGCTACACTGGTTTTGTTTTGGAAAGGTAAAGCACAATATATCAGACTCTCATTAGAGAGATTAAAAGAGCTGCCAAATGCCCAATACAAAAGAGAAAGATTCCACGCCAAAATAATAGAGGCACGGGAGGATATGGCTAAGTATGCTGAAATAACCTCTGGAATTAAAATCGACTTGCAAAACCCTAAAGAAGTTGTTGAACGTTGGAGTGAGACCGTAGAGGACCTCCTTCAATAAAAACCCCAGGCATCGACTTTAAGTTACTGAGAAATCGAAATTATCAAATAATAATTGTAAAAATTAGAACTTCATGTAAAATGGAATCGTTACATGTATTTATATCTTGCCTATTCATTAATCATTAAAAAATGCCCTTTTTTAATGAAAATTAATGAACTGACTGGCTATCTTAATTTCTCGATCAAGTTACCTTGATGGTGAAGTTAAGATAGCTTTTTTTTATTAAATATGCTGGCTGGTTTATGTTAATAATCATGAAATGGGGAATGTCACTATGGAAATGTATGTAAAGGAATTGGGGAACAAAAGAATTCAAATTGCAGATTATCCTGGAGAGAAAGGGCCAATCATCGCCATACATGGTTTAACGGGTAATCATAAGCAAATGCATTATTATGCAGAAATGTTAAAGGGCGAGTACAGAGTCATTTCGATTGACTTGAGAGGGAGGGGGAATAGTTCAAGGGCAGATGTGGAGACTTCTCTATTCAAACATGCAGAAGATGTAATTGAGTTAATTCAAGAGTTAAAGATAAATAACCCGATTTTGATCGGGTATTCAATGGGAGCCTTCATCTCAAGCGTTGTAGCCAGCAAATTAACCTCGGTAAAGGCCTTGATATTATTGGATGGTGCGGCCAATTGCACTCAACAACAAAGGGACATCGTACAACCATCTCTAGGCCGATTAAGTAAAGAATATGAATCTCAAGAATGCTATATTGCAGAAGTTAAGGAAATCTATAGCCGTTTGGGTATCAAATGGACGGATCATCTGCAAAGTGTAGCGGAATATGAGGTACATGAAGTGGATGGTCACTGGGAGAATAAATCAACAGAAGACAGCGTTCTTAGAGATTTTGATAGTTTTTATTCTTTTGTCCCTAAAGAAGTTTGTCGACAAATTTCCTGTAAAACGTTATTGGTGTATGCTAGTGGGAAAATAGGGGGATTTCCTCCATTATTTTATGAAGAAGCCTATGATGATACGAAGAAATATACACCTGATATTGAAACGATCGTTTCAACTTGTAACCACTATACAATGGTGTTTGAAAATAGGGCGGAGATCAACAAAGAGATAAAGTCTTTCTTAAAAAGAATTTGATTTTTTTGAAGATATTTTTTAAAAAAATATTGAAATTAACAGAAAATAGTGTAATATTATGAATATATAATAAACTTAATTATTGCCTATTCATTAGCTATTAAAAAATTACCTTTTTTAATAACAACTAGTGAACAACTGGCTACCTTAAACACCTGCTGTCAATTATTGATAGTAATGTTTAGGGTAGCCATTTTTGTCGTGATAATGTAAACGCTTAATGAATTTGGGGGTTTTATGGTTGAAAATCATTGATTTAACATTGGAACTTTACGATGGTCTAGTTACAAATAATGATTTACCTGCAATAGGCATTAAAGATGAACCTCTTGAACAAAAGGGGAAATCTGATTCACTTCCTAAAGGCTGCCGTTCCAAGTTGATTTCTTTTTCTGATCATAGTGGGACACATGTCGATGTGCCTTCACATTACTTTGAAAACGGGGAGTCGGTTGAAAACATCAATCTGGAGAATATGTTTGGTGATGCCCTCATACTGGATGTAAGCATGTTAAAAGCGACACATGAACCGGTTACGAAAGCTTTACTTGAAGAGGCGGAACGCAGGCAGGGGGTGTATGTAGAAAAAAACGATATCGTCCTCATCAGGACATGGGGGAAATCATGGGGGGAAGAAGGCTTTTTTGAAGCGCAGGCATTAGATGATAGTGTGGCCCAATGGTTTATTGAAAAGCAAATACATATTGTCGGGTTGGATTTGCCCAATGCCGATTTGAACTACGATTCAGAAAGCGGAATTCATCAAAAATTACTGAACAATGATATATATATCGTTGAAAATCTAGTGAATCTCGAAAAATTACCTAAGCATTCCCGTTTTCTTTTCTTCGGGATCCCTTTAAAGCTAAAAAATGCAACAGCTTCACCTATTAGAGCACTATCGATACTTGACTCTCAATTAATTTAAAGAGGTGCAGACAATGAGCGAAGGATTATTGTATTTCAAGGAAGTATATGATGTTGTACCAGGCTGGGTACAAAAAATGCACGATTTTAGCCCTAATGCACTTGATCACTATACCAACTTGCGAAGTAACATCATGCAAGAGGGAGCCTTGACGAAGAAGGAGAAAGATATATTACTGGTCGGCATGAATGCTGCGAGGTTGTATGAACGGAGTATGGTTTACCATACAAAAGGGGCAATGGATGGTGGAGCAACATTACCGGAACTGGTGGAATACCTAATAGTTTCATACTTATATAACGGAACTAAGGCATTAAAAGCTGGGATAAAGTCATTGGAATATGCCCTTGAACTTAAAGGGATTCGATATCCTGAAGGAAGTGGCCATAAAGAAACAACAGAAGAAATCCTGTTGTATATGATGGAGTTATTAGGTGATGAGGAAACGGGATTCGTCTCGAATGTTTTGAAACTGGTTAAATCGGAAGACCAAAACTCTCTTAAAGATTATATATTAAGTGATTCAGTGGTTTCAAAAAGGCTAAAACATCTTCTGATGACAGGAATATTCATTACAGAATTAAAAGGGGAACAGGTTGGGGAATGGATGGAGGCGGCAAGGTTAAATGGGGCCTCGGAAGAACAATTAGCTGAAGTGGGTCTGATTTGCTTATTGACGGCTGGAATACCTGCTTGGTTTGAGGCAAGCGATTCATTGATTGAAAATAAGTAACGTGAGATTGGTGGGGAAAACATGACGAAAGTACATCAAGATATAGAAGCAGCTTTATCTTGTGTGAAGAACGGTCATACATTAATGGTAGGTGGATTTGGCTTGATCGGGGCCCCTCTTACGTTAATAGATGGATTGGCCAAAAAGGATGTAGCAGGCTTGACCGTAATCAGCAACAATTTAGGCGAGAAAGGGAAAGGTCTGGGAGCTCTCCTAAGCCAGAAGAAAATAAAAAAAGCGATCGGTTCTTATTTTACAAGTAATCGTGAAATTGGGGAATTTTACCAACGTGGCGAAATAGAGTTAGAACTATTACCACAGGGAACATTAGCTGAATCCATTCGTGCTGGCGGTGCAGGCATAGGCGGTTACTATACGAAAACAGGTGTAGGGACCGATTTAGCTAAAGGAAAAGAAGAAAGGGAAATAAATGGGGCTACATATATTTTTGAACCTGCCATAAGAGCAAATGTAGCTTTAATCAGGGCGTGGAAGGCAGATACACTTGGTAATCTTGTTTATTATAAAACGGCTCGAAACTTTAATCCGGCTATGGCAACGGCCGCAGATGTCGTAATTGCAGAAGTGGATGAGATAGTTGAACCTGGAGAACTTTCGCCAGAGGAGATTGTAACACCGCATCTATTCGTCGATGGAATCATTAAGGCAAAGAAAATCCTGACGAAGGAAGGTGTGAAAGATTATGGGTGACAAAGAATTCATGCAAAATATGATAGCAAGACGCGCGGCAAAAGAATTGACGGGTCCATGTATAGTGAACCTTGGAATCGGGATTCCGACCTTGGTTGCAAAGTACATTGATGATGAAAATGTTTTTTTCCATACGGAAAATGGATTGTTGGGAGTTGCTGATGTAGAGGAAGATGAAATCGATCCCAATTTAGTCAATGCAGGCAAGCTACCAGTAGCGCAATCGATTGGGGCATCATTCTTTAATAGTGCAGAATCGTTTGCAATGATCCGTGGAGGTCACATTGATGTTGCCATTTTAGGTGTTTTGCAGGTAGGTCAAACCGGTGAAATTGCAAATTGGGCGGTACCAGGCAAGAATATCATGGGTGTTGGAGGAGCGATGGACCTGTTGATTGGCGCCAAAAAAGTGATCGTGACCATGACACATACAAGCAAGGAGGGTAAAAGTAAAGTTTTAAAGAAATGCACCTACCCGATTACTTCCACTAGAAGCGTTGACATGATCATCACCGAGTTGGCTGTCTTTGAAGTTATTGACAAACAGTTGAAATTGATTGAATTGATGCCCGGTGTAACGATCGAAGAAGTAAGAGCAAAAACAGAAGCAGATTTTATCTATTAAATGTTAAAAAGGTGGATTAAATGAAAATACGTTCAGTAGAAGTATACATTATTGATTTACCCACAATTCGTCCTCATCAGCTTGCCATGCATACGATCGTGGAACAAACGATCATTCTTGCCCGTGTCATGGATGAAGAAGGCGCGGAAGGTTGGGCAGAGGTGGCGACAATAGGCGGGGCTTCATATGGTGAGGGGACGCCAGAGGCGATAAAAGTGAATATTGATACATATATCGCCCCGCTTATCATTGGTAAAGACCCCGTCCATTATGACAAAATCATGCATGAGGTTTCACTCAATGTTAGAGGAAATAATTTTGCGAAGGCTGTTGTTGAATCAGCCATGGTGGATTTGGTAGCCAGAAGAAGAAACATCCCTGCTTATGAATTATTCGGTGGACAAATTCATAAATCATTGCCGGTGGCATGGACTTTGGCAAGTGGGGATACGAATAAAGATATCGAAGAAGCGAAAGAATCCTTACATCAAAAACGTCATAATATCTTTAAATTGAAAATTGGCAAAGGGAATCCATATAAGAATGTGGAGCATGTATTGAAAATTATTGAAGCCGTGGGAGATCAAGCACGCATTACGGTTGATGTTAATCAGGCATGGGATGAAACAACGGCTACGTATTGCATTGAAGCTTTACAGGAAGGCGGGGTTTCCATGGTCGAACAGCCGCTGCCAGCTTGGGATAATGAAGGGATGTCAAGATTGACCGATCGTTTTAAGGTCCCGATCATGGCCGATGAGTCATTGAATTCTTTACAAGATTCATTCCAAATAGCTAAACATAGAGCAGGTAATTCGTTCGCCTTGAAAATATGTAAACATGGCGGGATGACCCAAACGAAAAAGGTGGCTGCAATTGCTGAAGGTGTAGGTTTTGGTTTGTATGGGGGAACGATGATTGAATCATCATTAGGCACGGCCATTTGTGCCCAACTTTATTCAACCATTCCCAAATTTGAATTCGGTACTGAATTATTTGGTCCGTTACTTTTTAAAGAAAATATTACGCTAAACGAAATAAAATATAAGAATTATGAAATAATCATCCCGGATGGTCCAGGATTTGGCATGGAGATAGATATGGAAAAAGTAAAACATTTTTCAAGAGGTCTTTAATTAATATAAACTGGAAAGGGGATTATGGAAAACCCACTAGTTTATGCAAGTAATCTTGAGAGGATGTAGTTTTATATGGGACAGCCAACATTATTAATCACCGCCTATGCGAAGGCGCCGCAAAATACGAGCATGTATGAAAATTATAAATACGCTGGGATGGTATTGGAAATTCACAAGGAAAGTCACATCATCATTAATGCAGAATTTACGTTTTTAACAACATTGGCCCAGGATTTTTTTAAGCGAATGATAGTTGGTTTTGATTTTAGTAAAGATATTGATTCTTTAATAGAGAATATTAAAACGGACTTTTTAGCTCCATCGCAGCAGTCGGTGATTGTTGCCCTGAAAATAGCTCACCAGAGATATAAGGATAGTTTAGAAGAAAGAAATAAAAATAGCAGGAGGTAGAAAATTGAGCAATGTAGTTATTATAGACTCGGTTCGCACCGCTATAGGGAAATTAGGGGGAGCATTGGAAAATGTTCCTGCCGATTTCCTGGCAGCTGCTGTCCTTGATGAAGTGATCAAGAGAGCGGATATTCCTAAAGAGAGTATTGATGAAGTGATCATGGGACAAGCCAAACAAAGTTCAGACGCGTCGAATTTGGCAAGAGTTGCATCACTCCGGGCAGGATTTCCTGTGGAAGTACCAGGTTATACCGTACACAGACAATGCGGATCCGGCATCCAGGCAATCAATTCTGCCAGTCAACAAATACAAAGCGGATTAGGAGATGTAATCATTGCGGGCGGAGCGGAATCAATGAGCACTGCCCCATACTATATGAGAAATATCCGTTTTGGATTGAAATCAGGGAATGGACAGTTATTGGATCCGAATACGGAAAGCCAGCCAGGATCACAGCCCATTGAAGATTACGGAATGTTAACGATGGGAATGACAGCAGAAAATCTGGCTGAAAAATATTCCATTTCAAGGACTGAACAAGATGAATTTGCTTTAAGGAGCCAAGAAAATGCAAGACGGGCAATTTCTACTGAAATATTTTCGAAAGAGATCGTTCCCTATCAAATCAAAACGAAAAAAGGGGTAATGGAATTTAATGCGGATGAGCACCCAAGAGAAACCAGTCTGGAAAAGTTGGCTGATTTAAAACCGGTTTTCAAGAAAAATGGAACGGTGACCGCTGGAAATAGCAGTGGAAGAAACGATGGTGCATCCGCTCTGATACTAATGTCGGAAGAAGCAGCAAAAAGGCATGGTAAAAAGCCGAAAGCAAGAGTGATCGCTCAAGCGGCAGCAGGTGTATCTCCGAACTTCATGGGGCTGGGGCCTGTCAACTCTACCTTGAAAGCGCTTCAAATGTCAGGGCTGAAACTGGATGATATTGATTTAATAGAGCTGAACGAGGCCTTTTCTGCACAAGCTTTGGCAGTTATCAAAGAATTGAAGCTTGATATGAATAAGGTGAATCCTAACGGCGGTGCCATTGCCATGGGACATCCAATTGGTGCCACTGGTGCAATTTTAGCAACCAAATTGATACATGAGTTAGAAAGAACCGGAAAAAGATATGGGCTAGTCACACTATGTATAGCAGGTGGATTAGGAATCAGTACCATCATTGAAAATCAACAAATATAAAAACTTTTAAAAAATTGGAGGAAGTATTATGAAGAATCAAAAAGTAATCAACGTTTATAATGGATTGGTAGTCAAATTCAAGGAATTAGTGAGTGAATATGAAATAGATCATAATGACTATCAAGCTCTTGTTGATTGGATGGATCAATTAGGCAGGGCAGGGGAAATTCCGTTATTTATGGATGTTTTCTTTGAAACGCATGCACTTCAGGAAATGTATAAAAGCGTAAAAGGAACGGAACCTACTATTCTAGGACCATATTACATTGAAAATACGCCAGTCGTTCAAAATCCCGGAATGCTGCCACAACGAGAAAATGAACCAGGTGACGCTCTTTACTTTTCAGGATCTGTTAAAGATGTTAATGGAATTCCGTTGGCAAATACCAAAATCGATATGTGGCAGGCTGATGCAAATGGTGAATACTCCTATTTCGCTGAAGGTATTCCAAATGATAATTTACGTGGTGTTTTTTATACAGATGCGAATGGTAATTTTGAAATAAAAACAGTTGTACCGGGTAATTATTCAATTCCAACAGATGGACCTTCCGGACAATTCTTAAAGTGGATCGATCATCATGCATTTCGTCCAGCACATTTGCATCTCTTATTCCAACCGGAAAATGGCGATAGATTAGTAACGCAAATATATTTCGAAGGCGATGAATATTTAGAAAATGATGTTGCACAAGGTGTTCGCGGAAGCTTAATTACGAAGTTAGAAAAACATTCAGGTGCAGAAAAAGGATTGAAAAATGATTATTATACGGCTCATTTAGATTTTGAACTTAGATTACAAGATAAACCTGTTTTCAATAAAGCTGTTGTAAAAAACTAATCTTCGCTAAGAAGTATGAAAGCAAAGAATCTAGAAAAAAAGGGTAGTTTCCTTAGTAAATATATCTTTTAAACGAAAGTGTCTAAGTGGATAATAAAAATAAAAAAGATGGTTTGTTGAACAATTCCAATCTTCATTATCTGATTTTTTGAAAACTTTCCGGGTTCCTATTTTGGAACTCGGAAAAATAAATTAGTAACGGATATTATTTAAAATGATGGGAGGCGGAAAATGCGTAGTGTAATTGCTTCGGATATCATTGCTGTCAGTAAATTTAACCGCTTTCATTTACTTGTTTTTCTTTGGTGTTTTTATGCCATAGCTTTCGACGGGTATGATATTGCGATGTATGGTGTGGGTTTGCCTTGGATGATGGAAGAGTGGGATCTAACTTCCATTCAGGCAGGGGCAGTCGGCAGTTATTCCTTATTCGGCATGATGATGGGGGCCCTGATTTTAGCACCGATCGCAGATAAATTTGGCCGGAAGAATGTTCTCGTCATTTGCATGATTTTGTTCAGCGTATTTACCTTGGGGGCAGGGATTGCACCTAACCTCACATGGTTTACCGTCATGCGTTTCATTGCGGCAATAGGCATGGGAGCTTTGATGCCGAATGTTATATCGCTAATGACTGAATATTCCCCAAAACAAAATCGGGCCATCATTGTAGCTGCGATGTATTGTGGCTATTCAATCGGCGGAATCCTGGCATCGTTAGTGGGAATGTATATCATTCCTTTTACGGATTGGCGTGTATTATACTTTATAGGAATTCTGCCATTACTTACACTTCCTATATTCATGAAGCAGTTTCCTGAATCCCTTTCCTACTATTTAGCAAAGAAGGAAATTGGTAAGGTTGTCGAAATCCTCAATAAAATCAAACCAGAAGGGGATTTTAAACAAACAGATGATTTCAGGCTTAATGAAGCTGTACAGAGAGGGAAAGGATCTCCAGTAAAAAAACTATTCACGAATAAACGGGCATTCAGCACGATATCCATTTGGGTGGCCGTGTTCTGTACATTGATGATGGCTTATGGATTAAATACATGGCTTCCAAAAATGATGCAGGATTCCGGTTTCAGTATCACCTCGAGCCTTTCATTTAACCTGGTTTTATGCCTTGGTCAAATAGGAGGCTCATTAATCGGCGGTTATTATGCGGGGAAAATTGGGCATCGCAAAATACTTGTTACACTATTCTTTTTAGGGGCCGTTACCTTTGTCGCATTGAGCGCTACGACTAATACCATCGGAGTATATTTACTTATTTTTATGGGGGGTGCATGTACTGTTGGTGCCATGAACTTAGCCAACCCGTATATCACAGAATATTATCCCCGTGAAATCCGTACGACAGGTATGGGCTATTCGCAAGCTATCGGCAGGATTGGCTCCATTCTCGCTCCTACTTTAATTGCCTTTCTTCTGTCAACAGGCATGGATCCGAAGGTGGCTTTTGCTACATTTGCCCTGCCAAGTATCATCGCAGCGGTCGGTTATATTCTGGTCCAAGAAAAACATGGATCTTTTGACAGGGTAGTCAAGGAGGAGAATGACGAGGTAAAATCAGAGAAGACTGTAACTATTTAAAGAAATGATTCACAATTCGGAATACAATCCCCTTAGTTGTTTACATTGCAGCAAGGGGATCTGCAATTCAATGGTTCTAGGGGCTGCTCTTGAAAATATTAAACTCAGATTGATAAGTAATTGCAGGAAACATACAAGTATTTATGAAATTTCAATAGAATTAGTAGAACGATGTACTAATATTGGGCATTAGGTTAGGGGGAAAAATATTGAGCTCAGAATTAAAGGCAATGATAGACGATCGCACATCGGAACTGGTAACGGATAGATCAAAAAAAGGAAAACCGAGAACTGTTCGATGGTTCATCTTATCTCTCATTGCTTTAGTCACTTGTATTAATTACATTGACCGTGCCATCATTTCGCTTGCAGCTCCGAATATTCAATCCGATTTACATATTGATCCGGCTTTGATGGGAATCATATTTTCCGTATTTGGCTGGAGCTATACCTTTTCGATGCTATTCAGCGGCTATTTTCTTGATAGATTCGGTCCTCGGAAGGTATACACGGTTTCCCTGATTTTATGGTCTGTATTTACATTCATGGTAGGAACCGCGAAAAATATATCGTCACTGATAACATATCGCATAGGGCTTGGTGCCTTTGAATCTCCGTCCATACCTACTAATGCCTGGTGTGTATCCGAGTGGTTTCCTAAAAAAGAACGTGCCACTGCTGTAGGGATTTATACGGGTACCCAATATATTGGGTTAGCCTTCCTTACTCCAGTTTTTACTTGGATCATCATAACCTTTGGCTGGAATTACCTGTTTTATATCGCCGGAATTATTGGGGTCCTTATTGGATTTGTTTGGTATGGATTCTATCGGAACCCTAGGGAACATAAGCGGATTTCTCAGGAAGAGCTAAATTATATCAAAGAAGGCGGAGGAATGATCGGAACTGAAGAGAAGCATCCTTTCTCCTGGAAACGAATAGGCCAACTGCTTAAACACCGTCAAATTTGGGGAATGTTCATCGGGCAATTTTCCATTCAAACCACTTTGTTTTTCTTTATGACTTGGTTTCCATCCTATTTGATTGATGAAAAGGGAATGACGATGTTGAAAACTGGAATTTATGCGAGTATCCCATACATTGTAGCCATATTAGGAACTCTGATTGGCGGCCGATGTTCAGATTGGATGCTGACTCGCGGTATATCAACAGGATTGGCACGTAAACTTCCCATTATAGTCGGATTGTTATTGTCTTGTTTGATTCTTGGGGGAAATTATACGGATTCACCAAACATAGTCATCACCTTTATGGCGATAGCATTCTTTGGACAGGGGATGGCATCAACAGTTACCGGTGCCCTTTTAGCTGATATTGCGCCGAAAGGAATGGTGGGCCTAACGGGCTCCTCACTATATTTCGTAGCTAACATTGGCGGGGCTTTATCGCCGTTAATCGTCGGTTTAATCATTAGTGCGACACATTCTTATGCAGCAGCGCTAACTTTCATATCCGTAGTGGCCCTAATTGGCGCTTTTGCTTATATTTTTCTTATTGGAAAAGT
Organism: Peribacillus sp. SRI_006; assembly: GCF_057586375.1. Lineage (NCBI taxonomy): Bacteria > Bacillati > Bacillota > Bacilli > Caryophanales > Bacillaceae > Peribacillus > Peribacillus sp. SRI_006. Next base: position 54,398 of record NZ_JBYCZT010000023.1, read on the forward strand.
CCAGCGTATAGAAATCACAATGAAAAACTAAATGGAGAAAGGCGGAATTACATTGAAACTGAGTTTATGCACGACAGGATTTAAAGAATGGGACATAGAGGAAATAATAAATTGGCTGCTTCCTTTGCAAGCGGATGTTAAAGGACTTGAATTATGGAATAAGCATATAGAGCGATTTCAGGAGAAGCACGGACCACTGGACAAATTAGCCAAATTACTTGAAACCAATGATCTACAAATACCTTCCATAAGTGGATATACGACTTTTTCGAAACTATGGAACCAAAAAGAACATCAAAACGAAATCAATCAAGCAAGAAAATTGTTAGATATGGCTCATCAATTAAACTGCCCATTAATACGGACATTCGCAGGCCATATTGCATCAAGGAATGCCTCACCAGAGCAATGGTCGGAAACGGCTACCGAATTAAAAAAATTAGGGCAAATGGCTGAACTATATGGAGTGGATGTAGCAATAGAAATTCACTATGACTCTTTTGCCGATAACCTCGAAGCCATTCATAAACTTTTAGAAGATATCAACCATCCACGGATAAAACTGATTTTCGATGGTGCTAACTTATACGTTGATCAATTGAATCCGAAGGAGGTATTGGAATCCATCTTCCCCCATGTCAGCCATGTACATTTAAAAAATTATCACTACAATCATAAAGAGCGTTATAAAAACAAACCAGCACCCATTTTTAGTGGGGACGTTGACAATCTTCGTTTACTTGAAGAATTGAGAAAGCGAAATTATACAGGCTTTGTTTCTCTGGAATATTTCGGCCAGGAAGGAATGCCAAACTTGCTTGCCTCAATAGAACAATGGAAACAACAACTGACTTATTGATTACTTCTCGTATTTTACATGAAGATTATTAGGGCATTTCAATTTTTTATTTAAATGATTCTATTCTCTTATCCCACCCTGGCAGTCGAACATCAAATAGTTAAAGAGAGGACTGATAGAGAGAATTTAAATAGGAGGGTGAATATGCAGAATCATGAGCTGGAACAAGTCATAAAAAATGCGGACAGGGCAATAAATAAGGAGGATTTCGATCATTTAATGGAGCTCTATTCAGAGGATGCGACTTTAGTTGTCAAACCTGGAACAGTCGCAAAAGGGAAAGAGGAAATTCGCCGGGCATTCATTGCTATCGCTGAATACTTTAATCATAGTTTAATCGTCAATCAAGAAAAGATGGCAATAATCGAAACAGGTGATACGGCATTGGATGTGGCACAAGCCAAGCTAAGTGCCAATAAAAAGGACGATTCCGAATTCTCGATGGAAAGAACAGCGACATATGTTTTTAAAAAGGACTCCACGGGTACATGGCGCTGTATAATCGACAACTCTTATGGTGCTGAAATAATTAAGAATTGAAGTAATTAGCTGCCGTAAATGGTGGCTTTTTATTTTTTACAGCTAGATTACATCTGTATGTAAAAAATTGCCTATGTATAGAAGTGATGATGAAATGAAGAAATGATTGTACCCAATAATAATAACAAAAACTACATTAAAAACATTAATGTACGACAAAACAAGAAGACGATATCCTTAAGATATCGCCCTCTCATAATTACACGGGTTAATAATCCTCAATGGTCGCTTATTTTAAAGCTGATAAACTTCTGCTCCATCATTTCCTGCATCGCATATTTGACGCCTTCCCGGCCAACACCGCTGTCCTTCCAGCCGCCATAAGGCATATTATCAATTCGGTAAGTTGGGATATCATTGATTACGACTCCACCTGTTTCCAAGCGTTCCGCCGCATAAAAAGCTCGTTCTATACTCGGAGTCATCACTCCTGAGTTCAAGCCGTAACGCGAATCATTTGCATCATTGATGGCATCATCCAGCGTATCGAAAGGGAAAATGCAGACAATCGGACCAAATACTTCGAAACGAAATACCTTTGAGTCACGATTTACATTGGTTAAAACGGTAGGCAATAGTACATTGCCTTCCACTGTACCGCCGCACTCAATGTTTGCTCCTTCCTGTACTGCCTCATCAATCCAACTTTGTAACCGCTCCAATGATTTTTTTGAAATCACCGCTGTGATATTTGTATTTTCCTCGAGAGGTGAACCGATGACAAGCTGTTTTGTGGCACTGACGAAACGATCTAAAAATTGTTGGTATAGTGATTTGTGGACATAAATCCGTTGAATCGAGATGCACACCTGCCCATTATTCGTAAATGAACCCATTACACTTCTTTGAATAATTTGATCGATGTCGACTCCTTCATCAATGATGAAAGGGGAATTGGACCCGAGTTCAAGTGTAAGCTTACGGAAGCCTGCCTGCTGCTGGATAAAGTGTCCGACCTCAACACTGCCTGTGAACGTCACTTTTTTTACATGTGGATGGGTCGTCAAGGCTTCACTTAAAACATCGCCTTTGCCAGGTATGATGTTCAATACTCCATCTGGCAACCCGGCTTCTTTAAAAATATCGGCAAGAACCAGTGCACTCAATGGGGTTTGTTCGGCAGGTTTTAACACAATCGAATTTCCAGCGGCAATAGCTGGACCCACTTTATGGGCAACCAGATTAAAGGGAAAATTAAATGGGGTAATCGCGGTGACGACGCCAATCGGGGTGCGAACCGTGAAGCCGAAACGGTTTACCCCACCAACTGCCGCATCCATCGGGATTTGTTCTCCATAATTGTTCTTGGACGCTTCTGCAGCGAAACGATAGGTCTGAACCGTACGATTCATTTCTTCACGAGCATTTCGAATCGTTTTCGCCGCCTCCAGAGAAATGATTCTTGCAAGTTCTTCACTGCGTTCTTCCATGATTGCTGCAGCTTTAAATAAAATTTCTGCTCGTGCATGAGCCGGGTAGGATCGGTATTTCTGAAAAGCAGCATTTGCCTCAACAATCGCTTCAATGGCATCCGCTGGTTCAGCCTGTCCGATTTGTGCAATTTCTTCGTTTGAATGGGGATTATATAATGGCTCATATGATTTAGCCTCCCGCCATTTACCACCGATCCACAATTGCCACTTTTTCTTCATCTGAAATCCCTCCAATAATATCTGCTTTTATAATTTACAAATATAATCACCTAGTGTTTTCGAGAGCTTTACATTTTCCGAATAATCGACATCCACATCAATCAAGACAATTTCCTGACTCGAAAGCGCTTTTTCTAATGCAGGTAGCAATTCATCGGAGTGGGTTACTTTCACACCTTTAACCCCAAAACTTTTTGCGAACCCTAAAAAGTCTGGATCTGTAAATTCAATGGCATTCGTACGATCAAATTTATTCAATTGTTTCCACTCAATTAGGCCGTATTTAGAATCATGGAAAATGACTATCACGAAGGCAAGACCTAGACGTTTTGCCGTTGCCAATTCAACTCCATTCATCAGGAAGCCACCATCCCCTGTAACCGCAATGACAGGTTTATCAGGCTTTGCCAATTTGGCTGCAATCGCGCCGGGAATGGCAATTCCCATCGATGCAAAGCCATTAGAAATGATCGTGTGGTTTGGGATTTCCGGCTGATACATCCGGGCAATCCATAATTTATGTGCACCCACATCCGAAATGACAATGGCATTACCCTTTTCCGCCCTTTTCAAATCGGCAATGATCCGCTGAGGGATGATAGGGCTTCCTGATACATCATCCGAAGAATGAAATTTTTCAATGATTTGGGACCTTAACCTTTTCACCTCTGGCCAAAGTTCTTTTTTTGCTACACCAGTCGTCAAGGCTTCAAGTGCCTCCGTAACGTTCCCGACCAATTCTGCTTGAACGGGGTAATAAGCATCAATCTCGGCAGGTCGAGCATCAATATGAACAATCGGATTCATTGCCTCATCGTTCCAATACTTTGGCAAATACTCGACGAAATCATACCCGACGGTGATAATAAGATCGGCCAAATCAAATCCGCATAGAACATAATCCCTTGCTTGCATCCCTACTGTAAAAAGGGACAATGGATGGTCGGAAGGTAAAACTCCTTTAGCCATGAATGAATTCACAACGGGAATTTGCTTCTCTTCTGCAAATTTCCGCAAAACCTCAGAAGCTCTATCGCGGATCACGCCATTACCAGCTAGAATGATAGGCTTTTTAGCGCGATTTATTAATTCGAAGGCTTTTTTGATTTCTTCCTCGGCTGGGCGGGATCTAGGCAGTGGTGTAACCGGAAGAGGTTCCCCTTCTGTATCCATCATCGCCACATCTTCCGGAAGTTCTATATGAACAGCTCCCGGCTTTTCAATGACAGCCGTTTTAAATGCTTTACGGATAATTTCCGGAATCGTATGCGGCACCTTAATTTGTTGATTCCATTTCGTTACTTCCTCGAAAACGCCAATAATGTCCACATACTGATGCGACTCTTTATGAATGCGATCAAGGCCCGCCTGACCTGTAATCGCGACAACAGGGGAATAATCCAGATAAGCACTTCCTATCCCTGTCAATAAATTGGTTGCACCCGGTCCCAATGTGCCCAAGCAGACGCCTGGCTTCCCAGTTAGCCGGCCATAGATGTCTGCCATAAAAGCTGCAGCTTGTTCATGATGAACCAAGATAAATTCAATATCAGAGCTTATTAGAGAATCAATAAGATCCGTATTTTCCTCACCAGGTATCCCAAAAATATATTGTACCCCTTCATTCTCTAAACATCTTACAAACAAATCAGATGCCTTCAAATTATTCCCTCCTCGACCATTTCAATTTCTTTCCTTATATGTTGGCTTTGCCCCCAAGAAATTATGTACTTGCGTGTATTAAAAACCATTTCGAGCATTTGCGTCTCTAAACTAGGAGGGGGAATATGGAAGTAGGAATGGTTTCGTGAAAAAAAACATTTCTGCAGTTTGATAAAAAGTGCTTAAGCATGGTATAAGTGTAAAGGAAGCAGGGACATTCTGCTTTTTAATTTTGGGATAAGGGGTTAGCCTGGTAACCCATAATGAAAGGATTGGAATTTTAATATGATAGATAATTTTTGGCGTGATCTACCACGACCTTTTTTTATACTGGCACCAATGGAAGATGTGACGGATGTAGTTTTTCGCCATGTAGTGAGTGAAGCAGCCAGACCTGATGTGTTTTTTACAGAGTTTACAAACACGGAGAGTTATTGTCACCCAGAGGGCATCCGCAGTGTGCGTGGGCGTTTGACTTTTACTGAGGACGAACAACCGATTGTAGCCCATATATGGGGGGATAAGCCTGAATACTTTCGGCAAATGAGCATAGGTATGGCGGAACTGGGCTTTCGGGGTGTGGATATCAATATGGGCTGTCCTGTACCTAATGTGACACAGAATGGGAAGGGAAGTGGCCTTATCCGTCGTCCAGAAGTTGCAGCAGAATTAATACAAGCAGCAAAAGCAGGAGGATTGCCCGTAAGTGTAAAGACAAGGCTTGGTTACACGGATGTAGACGAATGGCACGACTGGCTAACACACATACTGAAACAGGACATTGTTAATCTTTCCATTCATTTGCGTACAAGAAATGAAATGAGTAAAGTAGATGCTCATTGGGAACTAATCCCGGAGATTAAGAAACTTCGTGACCAGGTGGCACCAGATACGCTCTTGACGATCAATGGGGATATCCCTGACCGTCAAACTGGCTTAAAGCTCGCTCATCAATACGGTATTGATGGGGTTATGATTGGGCGTGGTATTTTCAATAATCCATTTGCCTTTGAAAAGGAGACGAAAGATCATAGCAGTAAGGAATTGCTTGATCTCTTAAGGTTGCATCTGGATCTCCATGATAAATATTCAAAATTGGAGCTACGTTCGTTCAAGGCTCTTCATCGCTTTTTTAAGATATATGTCCGTGGGTTTCGAGGGGCAAGTGAATTAAGAAATCAATTAATGAACACTAAGTCAACAGATGAAGCGCGTGCTTTGCTCGAAAACTTTGGTTCAAATAATCTCGATGGAGTGGGGGAACTGTAGAAATGTCCCCATTCATGGTAAAAGTGAAGTAGGACGTTTAACTGTTTTGCCCCAAAAGCTTTTTACTAAGCTGTTAATTGAATAATGTGAAGGCGGTATTGAACCGCACTCAATCCCGCCAATTTTTGCTTTCTATGTTTGTTATTATAGTAATCTATATTGGGTTATGACAAATAAAAGCAAGTTACCGGGGAAAATCATTATTTCTTCAATATTTTTAGACATACAAGCAAAAAACAAAGATGAACCTAAGGCTCAAATCCTTTAAATTAAAAGGGTTTGGGTCTTTTTATTTTGGCTTATTGGATGCGTTTTGAAACAAAAGTGATTTGCTCACATTTTTGCTAACGGGGACTTCTTAGGGCCATTGTAGAAAAAATCAGCCACTTCATTATCTTGGTTTGGCTTCATATGGGCATAATGCTCTCCTTCCAAAAGGTCCGTTTAATCTAAAAATATCATTTTGTGTTTTTAGTATTAAGTGGCTTTTATCTTTTAATAAAAGTGTGAATAAAACGGCTTGACAGAATACCCCTATAGGTATATTATGAACTCACGAGTTATCAATGAATAAACTCACGAGTAAAATGTTCAAACTCACGAGTAAAATGTTCAAACTCACGAGTAAAGTGCGCAAACTCACGAGTAAAGTGTGCAAACTCACGAGTAAAGCGCGCAAACTCACGAGTAAAGTGCGCAAACTCACGAGAAAATGATTAAATTCTCAATAATTGCTTCGGAAGAAGTGATCTTGGGACTGAGCTTCTTAATCGGAAATGGAATTAATGTAATCAGTTATGATATTAACGATTGTAAATAGATGGGGGGCGGAGTATGGAGTATGATAAAAGTGTCATTAATCGGTTGAAGCGGATTGAAGGACAAATCAAGGGTGTTCTTGGAATGATGGAACAGGGAAAAGATTGCAGGGAAATCGTCACTCAGTTGTCGGCTGCGCGAAGTGCCATCGATAGGACCATGGGTGTTATCGTAAGTGCCAATCTTGAGCAATGCGTTCGGGAAAACGTCGAGAATGGAGAGGGCACTGATCATCTAGTCAAGGAAGCGGTTAATTTACTGATAAAAAGCAGGTAAAAGAATTGACCTGAACTGTTGAAAAAGGAGTGTTATTCATGTCTTATATATTACAAGTGGATTTTAAAATGGAGGGACCTTTCGGCAACGAAATGGTAAAAAAATTTACAGATTTAGCAAAAAGCATTAATAGTGAAGAAGGCTTGATCTGGAAGATTTGGACCGAAGACAGTGAGGCAAAGGAAGCAGGCGGCATTTATCTGTTTGAAACGAAGGAATCCGCATGTAAGTACTTGACGATGCATACAGCTCGGTTATATGGGTTTGGTATAGAGAAGGTTAATGGAAAAATTTTCGAAGTAAATGAAGGGCTGACTTCAATCAATCATGGACCAAGCAAATAAAGATAACCATTTATTTTAGTGAAGTGGGTTGACGCACTATATTTTTTAGCATAATATATACCCCACATGGTATATAAGAGTAAAAATGAAATTTCAATCAGGGGGAAGCATAATGGCTGAAAAGAAAAAAACGACGATCATTTTATTTAGTGGTGATTATGATAAGGCAATGGCTGCTTATATCATTGCAAATGGGGCGGCGGCTTACGATCATGAAGTGACCATTTTCCATACGTTCTGGGGATTGAATGCTTTAAGGAAGGATAAGCCGATTTCATTAAAAAAAGGATTTCTTGAAAAAATGTTTGCGAAAATGATGCCGCGTGGTTCTGATAAAATGGGTCTATCCAACATGAACTTTGCTGGGATGGGTCCCAAAATGATCAAACACGTGATCAAAAAGCATAACGCCATGTCACTCCCAAATTTAATTGAGTTGGCCCAAGAACAAGAACAGGAAATTAAACTGATAGCCTGTACGATGACAATGGATTTATTGGGTTTACAGCAAGAGGAGTTATTGGATGGAATTGAGTATGCAGGTGTTGCGGCATATTTAGCTGAAGCAGAGGATGGAAATGTAAACTTATTTATATAAATTTGGGTACCGGAGGGATGGGTCCATTGGGAACTATATTTAACCTCATCATATTAGGTTTCATTGTTTGGTTTTTATATCAGCGCTTTGTCCCTGTAAAGGGGATAAAAAATATAAATGCGGCAGAGCTAAAAACTGTGTTGAAAAATAGAGGAAATAAGCAATTGATTGATGTCCGTACTCCTAATGAATATAGGGGCAATCACATAAAGGACTTTAAAAACATTCCTTTAAACGAACTTGGCAAAAGGGCACAGGAACTGTCAAAAGATAAAGAAGTGATTGTAATCTGCCAAAGCGGGATGAGGAGCAGTAATGCGAGTAAAGCATTGAAAAAACTTGGATTTAAAGAAGTCACCAACGTAAAAGGCGGCATGAGTTCTTGGCGCGAATAAAAGGAGGTTCTTATAAAGATGAAAAAAATTTTACCGAATGAAGTGAACGCATTATTGAAGGGGAACTCCCCAGTCCACATCATTGATGTACGGGAGGCGGATGAAGTAAAAACAGGGAAAATACCAAATGCTGTGAACATCCCGTTGGGTCTGGTGGAATTTAGAATGCAGGACTTGGATAAATCAAAAGAGTATATCATGGTTTGCCGGTCAGGGGGCAGAAGTTCAAGGGCAGCACAGTTACTTGAGGATCATGGATATACAGTGTTGAACATGATGGGTGGTATGAATGAATGGGAAGGTCCCACAGAAAAATTTTAAATTCGAATATACCCCCATACCTATAATAGAAGGAGGAAATAAAATGATAAAAACAAATTCCGTTTTGGATGCAAAAGGTTTAGCCTGTCCAATGCCAATCGTAAAAACGAAAAAAGCCATGAATAACCTGGAAGCGGGGGAAGTACTGGAAGTTCAAGCAACTGATAAAGGGTCAACCGCCGATATGAAAGCCTGGGCGGAAAGTTCAGGTCACCAATACTTGGGTACGGTTGAAGAAGGAACGACACTAAAACATTATCTTCGGAAAGCAAGCGGAGAAGAAACAGAAGTGAAGAAGCATGAAAAAATCATTTCCAATGAAGAACTGCTGCAAGTAATGGAAGAAAATAGAAATATGGTCATCCTGGATGTACGAGAATCCGCAGAATATGCTTTTAATCACATTCCAGGAGCAAGATCCCTTCCAATGGGTGAATTGGAACAACGTATGGGTGAACTGGATATAGAGTCAGAGATTTTCGTGATTTGCCGTACAGGCAGCCGGAGTGATCTTGCTGCACAAAAACTGACCGGTGCTGGATTTGAACAGGTATTCAATGTTGTACCCGGCATGAGCCAATGGAACGGTCCTTCCCAAAAATCCATGAATGAATAAAACTATAAAATGGAGGAATAGATCATGACTAACAAAGTAGCCATAATCGCAAGTAATGGTGGTTTATTTGATGCATATAAAGTGTTTAACATCGCAACTGCAGCGGCAGCAACAGATCAAGAAGTGGCCATTTTCTTTACTTTCGAAGGTTTGAACTTAATTCATAAAGACGCGAATGGAAAACTTCCTCTGCCTGAAGGTAAGGAGCACTTTGCCGAAGGGTTTAAAAAGGCCAATGTTCCTTCCATTCCTGAGTTAGTTACTATGGCACAGGAAATGGACGTCAAGTTTATTGGGTGTCAAATGACCATGGACGTATTGGGCATGGAAAAAGAAGCTTTCGTTGATGGTATCGAAGTAGGTGGAGCGGTCACATTTTTGGAGTTCGCGAAAGATGCTGATGTTACATTAACCTTTTAATGAAGGAAAAATTTTTTGAAAACATAAATACTGCAGGGGGTATATGGTATGACTTTTAAGCAAATGACAGCTGCTGAAGTTTCAAAGAAAGTGATCAATAAAACCGACTTATTTATTTTGGATGTTCGAAATGAAAGTGACTTTAATGATTGGAAAATTGAAGGGCAGAATTTTGAATTCCTTAATATCCCTTACTTTGATCTACTGGATGGCGTGGAAGAAATTCTCGATCAAATCCCGGCCAATAAAGAAATCCTGGTAGTATGTGCAAAGGAAGGCTCATCCGTCATGGTAGCTGAAATGTTATCTGAAGCTGGATTGGATGTTTTTTATTTAATGGGCGGCATGAAAGCATGGAGTGAACACTTGGAACCAGTGAGGATAGGCGAATTGACAAATGGCGCCGAAATTTATCAATTTGTTCGACTTGGTAAAGGCTGTTTATCTTACATGGTCGTTTCCAATGGGGAAGCAGCTGTTATTGATTCCACAAGAATGATAGATGCCTATCTTGATTTCGCAGATGATATCGGGGTGAAGATTACACATGTTCTGGATACTCACTTACATGCCGATCACATTTCAGGTGGAAGACGAATCGCGGAAGCAACAAATGCAGCTTACTGGCTGCCGCCAAAAGATGCGGCTGAAGTAACTTTTGAATATCAGCCATTAGAAAGCGGGAACGTGATAACGATCGGTCATACAGCGATTGATATCCAAGCATTATACTCCCCGGGACATACCATTGGATCCACTTCATTTGTGGTGGATCAAAAATACTTGCTAAGCGGGGATATCTTATTCATCGATTCCATTGGCAGACCGGACTTAGCTGGTTTGGCTGAGGATTGGGTAGGGGACTTGAGAGAAACACTGTATACACGTTATAAAGAATTATCAGAAGAGTTAATTGTATTGCCATCACATTTCATGATCATTGATGAATTGAATGAAGATGGAAGCGTCGCTAAAAAGTTGGGTTCGCTATTTGCTGAAAATCACGGATTGAACATAGCGGATGAAACGGAATTCAGAGAGCTGGTAACAGGTAATTTACCGCCTCAGCCAAACGCCTATCAAGAAATTCGCGAAACCAATATGGGGAAAATCGAACCCGATAATGAAAAACAGCGCGAAATGGAAATTGGACCAAATCGCTGTGCGGTTCGCTAATACCGATAAAAATAGAAACCAAGAAAATAGGAGAGATGAAATATGAATGCAGATAAAGTGCTAGATGCTAAGGGACTGGCATGTCCAATGCCAATCGTCAAAACGAGAAAAGCGATGAATGATTTGCAAACCGGGCAAGTGCTGGAAATACATGTAACCGATAAAGGAGCTAAAGCAGACTTAGCCGCTTGGTCAAAATCCGGTGGCCATGAGCTGATGGAAACAGCAGAAGAAAATGATATACTGAAATTTTGGATCAGAAAAGGCTGATAAAGAGGGGGGAACCATTTGGTTTCCCTTCTTTTAAGGGAGGCACTTACAATGGATATAACCTTTATCATTACCATCTTTTTGATTGGTTTTATAGGTTCATACGTTTCAGGGATGCTCGGCATCGGCGGTTCGATAATAAATTATCCAATGCTGCTGTTTATTCCCCCAATCTTTGGTTTAGCGGCATTTAGTGCCCATGATGTGACAGGCATTAGCGCTGTACAAGTCTTATTCGCCTCCATCGGAGGTATATGGAGCTATCGTAAGAGCGGACATTTAAATAAAACGCTTATTCTCTATATGGGGATCAGTGTGTTGATCGGAAGCGTGGTTGGAAGTTTTGGATCACAAACGATGTCGGAAAACGGAGTGAATATCGTCTATGGCATCTTGGCGTTGATAGCGGCTGTCATGATGTTCATTCCGAAGAAAGGAATAGATGATATTCCTGTGGATCAAGTTACCTTTAATAAATGGCTTGCGGCCATCCTGGCATTAATCGTTGGTTTAGGCGCCGGGATAGTCGGTGCCGGAGGGGGCTTTCTATTAGTTCCCATCATGCTTATCGTTTTAAGAATTCCAACAAGGGTCACGATTGCTTCTTCATTAGCAATCACATTCATTTCATCCATTGGTGCAACAGCAGGGAAAATATCAACGGGTCAAGTTGACTTCTATCCGGCGTTGATCATGGTTGTAGCTAGCTTAATAGCCTCTCCGATTGGGGCAATGGCCGGTAAAAAAATGAATGTAAAAGTGCTGCAAGTCATACTGGCTCTATTGATTTTAGCGACGGCTGTAAAAACTTGGGCGGGGATCATGTCCTGAGTTTTGACACGGAAGGGAGCAGTTGTGAAAAATTTCTATCGTTAAAGAAGTGTTCACAATAGGCCATACTAATGGTTCCTTTTCCTCCATCACTTTTTTTCTTATTATCTTGTATCAGAAAAGTTAATGTGATTTCAGTTAATAGAAAAAAGCTGACTGTTGAAAGTCAGCTTTTCCTTATGCGGCCGTTTATAAATAATTAAAAGATTACCGCTAAAATAAACCAAACAATCATCAATAATTGAAGTAATACTTTGGCTAAGCTGCCGCCTAAAAAACCGATGATAGTTGCAAACCCAACTTTAGTAGCCTTCATTATATCTTTTTGAATGATTAATTCTGAAACGAGGACTGCTAAAAATGGTACGATAATTATTCCAAAAGGAGGAAAGACAAATGAACCAACAATCGTGGCAATAGCTGCTATTGTCTCGGATGTTTTTGACCCTCCATACTTTTTAACAAAATAACTGTTTGCGATAATGTCGGCCGCGATTAATACACCGCTCAACACAACCATACTGATCCAGAACCATAACGATAACTCATCAGGATTAACCAGGAATTGATAAACTGCAAATCCTCCCCAAATGGCAACAACCGAAGGAATAATAGGATAGACAATTCCTACAAAACTTAAAGCAAATAAGACGATCGTTAATCCCCACCATAAAATATCCAATGAAACTCCACCTTTTCATACTTACTTATAATATATCTACTAAATTATATTTCTATTTAGGGACAAACACCATTTATTCTTTTTTTGTATATTCGAATCCCTCACAGGTCATCAACTACCAAGGGATCAAATCTTGATATCAAAGGGGTTTGAGCGTTTTTTTGTTTATAAAACTTATAGCCAGTTTTGTTTTATTTACTCAATTGGTGGAGAATAGAGAAGGATTAAAACGTATTACAGGACAACTATTTGTAATAATTAATATTTCAAGAAACTGTGGATAAAGCTTTTTGATTATTCAGCTAACGATGAGGTTAAAAATAAGACCATCTTTTTGGCTTTTATCCGAACGGTATGTTCAATAAAATCAGGAAGCGTGGTTTTTCTATAGAAATAATGGTGTGCAGTTAAACAGCACTCACTAAGTAATTTTAGAACCTCATAAAATTAGAGGAATTCAGCTATTAGACCTTCGGAATTTGTCCAGACAACAGGAAATCGTAACGAATATGTATGTGGAAGCTAAACTTCAGTTTCACACCATTTTAGATCAAGTGTTTCCTGAATACCGGAAGGTTTTTGGTGATCTATATTCAAGGGTTTCTTTATTGATATTAAAGGAATATCCCACTTCAGAGGCGGTATTAACAGCCGGGGAAAGTAAACTAGCAGAGAGTGTTATAGAGTTCTGTCCTAGCCGATCGGGTCAATGGGCATGGGAAAAAGCAAAAAAAATAATGGACTCCGCGTCTCGAAATCCATTTCAAATAAACGTGTATCAAAGTCACGTAATCAATCTTCGTATGTATATTGAGTTGCTTTTTCATTAACAGGGACACCTCTCTGAGTTGGAAGATCGTATAGTGGCCCTGGCAAATGAACTAGAAGAATATAAGATCATCCAATCGATTCCCGGTATCGGAGAAAAAATCGCAGCCACGATTATCTCTGAAATTGGTGAAATCGATCGGTTTAATCATCCGAAAAAACTAGTTGCCTTCGCTGGAGTAGATCCAAGTGTTCACTCATCGGGTAAGTTTACGGCAACCATTAACCGTATTACGAAAAGAGGTTCAAGTAGATTACGTCATTCTCTGTATTTTGCCGTACTATGTGGCTGTTCAAGGAACAAAAAGCTTAAAGTCTTCTATGATAAGAAAAAATCAGAAGGAAAACCTGCCAAAGTGTCAATCGTTGCATACGCTCTTCTATTAAAGAGAAAAGAAATGTACCTAGATTTAGCCTGATTAACGGTTTTGTGAAACAGAGAAACATCCTTCCAAAAGGGGGTTGGAGGGTTATTTGTCATGGCCAAAAATAGTATATCATAAGGGAAATGAAAATTTTAGAGAAAGAAATTGACATCCTATTAGCTGGTTTAGTTCATTAACAGGGGTTGCTGCGGCAGCCTTTTTCTTATGGCACTAACGGGGCAGGTTAGTTCAGGAATACATGTCGTTAAATATGGTAAAATGAGTAAAAAAGGAGGGGCGATATGAAGGTGGTTCTTCAAGCAATTATAGGTTCAATTTCAATTCATGTAATCTATTTAGTCGTTATGATGTTAGTCGGTTATATAAAAACAAAAAACTATAAACCAGATATTGAGAGTGCATGGGATAAAGTAGAAACCCTTCAAAACGAGGTAGTGTTTGTGGGAGTTACGCCTCCTCATTTTTATGTATTATCCTTTTTGGGATTATCCGTAATATGTGGAATTGTAATTTTATCGTATGAAAAGTTAATGAACTAAAGTGGCAGGTTTGTTAAAGAAGAAATGATAATAATGTGGTTTGGTTGAATTTATAGAATTATAAAGAAATTTTCATTGCATCTGTAATCATATAAAATGGTATTATTTGGTTGTGAAGTGTGTAACATTACCAATAACGAGTTTGTTCAGATAAAGATTGAAGTAATTCTTTAAGGAAAAAGGTGAGTGAATGACCAGTTGGAAGAATCCTATTCTTTTAATATCAGGAATAGGGATTTCATATTTAGGAAATTGGATTTACTTAATTGCACTTAATATTTCGATATTAAACTTAACTGGCTCTGCAACAGCAGTTGCGGGGCTATATATTTTAAGGCCTATTGCCGTATTAATCACTAATACGTGGTCTGGGAGTGTCATTGATCGTGTTAATAAACGAAGATTAATGATTTCTATTGATATTATAAGAGGTGCCTTAATATTTGTGATTCCTTTCATATCATCATTATGGACTATATATACAGTCCTATTATTGATTAATATTGCCGGTTCATTCTTTGGTCCAAGTTCATCCGTCTACATAACAAAGCTGGTACCTCCTGTAAATCGAAAACGATTTAATTCGATTATGAGTTTGGCCAGCTCCGGTGCATTTTTATTAGGCCCAGCTATTTCAGGGATACTTATTATGTATGTAGGGACAGATTTATGCATTGTAATTAATGCGATTACTTTTATAATTTGTGCATTTTTCATCTATCTTCTTCCTGACGTTGATGAAGATCTAGATAATATAAGAGAACCAGTTCAGTGGAAAACTCTAATAAATGATTGGAATGCAGTTAGGGAATTTACTAAGATTGCAAAGTTCTTTGTATCAGTTTATTTATTGTTTCAATGTGCAATGCTAATTGGCTTTGCACTAGATTCACAAGAGGTTACTTTTATTAAACAGCACTTGGAGTTGTCTGATAGAGATTATGGCTTAATTGTAAGTATTACTGGTATTGGGGCATTGGGAGGAGCTACTGTCGCCGCCGTTGTATCTAAGAAGTTGCAACTAAGGTTATTTATAGGTGCTGGAATGTTACTGACATCAATAGGATATGTTTTGTTTTATGCATCTTTTAACTTTATAACCGCAACATTGGCATTTGTATTTTTAGGCTTCTTTATGGCATTTGCGAATGCAGGATATGCTACCTTTTTTCAAAGTAATGTACCAGTAGCAATTATGGGAAGGTTCGGTAGTATTGCAGATATGGTTCAAGGCATCATTCAAATTGGATTGACACTGCTCTTAGGGTTAACAATAGAATGGTTTTCATTACAAGTTGTTTGTATTATTTTTTCTATTGTCGGAGCAATTCTTGCAACGGTACTTTTCATTACCGTATTTATTCCTTCAAAGGCTGGTTATTTTGAAGAAAATAAAAAATCAATTACTGGCTAAAAAGACAATTCTTAAAATATCTTAATCAACTAACAGGTGCGTTAGCTGAAGATCGGAGCTGCCTTTAAGGCAACTTTTTATTATGGAACTATCGGGGCAGGATATTTGGAAAATATAGGTTAGTAAAGTTATACTCTTAAACATAAACTGAATTCACCGGAGGGGAAATATGGAATTGTTTATTGGAATAGCTCTTATACTTATTGTATTTTTTTCATCAAGTATTATTGAAAAAAGGTTAAAGAATATAGAAAAACAGAACAATCGTGTAATAGAAATTTTAGAAGAAATTAGAGATAAGAAATAAACGTTCCTTAACTAACAGTTTTCTCTTAGGGAACTATCGGGGCAGGTTAGTTGACTAACAATAATTCACAAATGCATGCTCGGATGATAATCTATAAATAAATTGAGGGGGAATAAGGTTATGGAAAAAGTTGATTACGTTGAGTTAAAACATTTTTCGAATGAATATTTTGATGTATTAAATTCATTTGAACTCCCTGAAGAACAAGTGCAATTCACTGCATTACCAAACAAGATTTTAGAGGCGACAGAAGGGCAACATCGGATTGTTATTTTAAGTGAGAATGAACCTGTAGGTTTCTTTTTATTACATTCAACTGAACGAGTAAAGGAGTATTCAGATAATCCGAAAGCTATGTTGTTAACTGCATTATCTGTTAATCATGCGAAGCAAGGAAAAGGTTATGCTAAACAAGGTATGCTCTTACTAAGTGATTTTGTTAAATCTGAATTTCCTAACTGTGATGAAATCGTTTTAGTTGTAAATCATAAAAATCTTCCTGCCCAGCAACTGTATTTGAAAGTGGGTTTTCAAGATACTGGCAAGAGAAAAATAGGACCAATTGGTGAACAGTTTATAATGAATTTATCGGTGTAAAATACATAGTGCTTAATGAACTAACGGGTGCGTTAGCTGAAGATCGGAGCTGTCTTTAAGACAGCTTCTTATGGAACTATCGGGGCAGGTTAGTTTAGGATAAACCAAGCAAACATAATTAAAAAGAAAAAGCTAAAGACCAGTATAGGCTTTAGCTTTTTCTTAATTCTTTATATTTTTTCCCCCACTCGCCCATACTATCTAGTATAGGAATAAAACTTTTCCCTAAAGATGTTAGCGAATATTCTACCTTTGGAGGAACTTCTTTATATACTTCTCGGTGAACCATTTGGTCTTCTTCTAATTCTCTCAACTGACGTGTTAGTATTCCTTTTGAAATGTCAGGTAATAACCTTTGAAGTTCATTAAATCTTCTTGTCTGTCTGCTTAAATGCCATAAGATGATGATTTTCCATTTTCCTGCAATTATGTCTTGAGTTTCTGTAACTGGACAGACCTCTATTTGGTCTTCAGGAGGTTCACCGAACCTACTTCGTGCCATAATGAATACCTCTCTTTCTTATAGGTACTATTTTTGTAACTATGTTATAAAAAAGTGACTACTTTTAAAAAGACATCTAATACTATAATATTAGATTAAGGTTAGTAATCCAATAAAAAGATATTAAAGACCTGGAGGTTATTTTAAATGAAACATCTTGTTGTTTATGCACATCCATACGCTGACAGCTTAAATCACTCTATTATGGAAACAACAGTCAATGCATTAAAGAAAAATGGTCACGAAGTTATTGTCCGTGATTTATATGCACTTGATTTTCAACCTGTACTGAAACCAGAAGATACAGCAGCTATGAAAGCAGGAAAAACTCCTGATGATATTAAAACGGAACAAGAATTTATTGCTGAAGCAGACGTAATAACCTTTATTTACCCAATTTGGTGGACAGGTCTTCCAGCTATTCTTAAAGGATATGTAGACCGAGTATTTGCATTTGGGTTTGCTTATTCTGCTGGACCAGAAGGTGTAATTAAGTTATTAGAAGGTAAAAAAGGTTTTATCATCAATACACATGGTACTCCTAATGAGGTTTACGATGAAATCGGTATGACAGCAGGTTTGAAAGTCACTTCCGACATTGGAATATGGGATTTTACTGGAATTGAACCTATGGGCCATTTGCTATTCGGAAGTATTGGATACCTTGATGAAGAAGCATATAAAGGTATGTTAAAGAAAGTTGAAGATACAATTAATTCCGATTTCTCATAAACACATACAAAAATAATAAAAGACTACTCATAACTGGGTAGTCATTTATTATTTTTGAAAGGTTATTATTCCACTAACTGGTGCGTTAGCTGAAGATCGGAGCTGACTTTAAGGCAGCTCTTTTTTTATGGCACTAACGGGGCAGGATAGTTCATTAAGGGGGATGTTAAAAATTTCCCTAAAATAACATAAAAAGGTACAATTACTTTAAATAGTGAAAGATAGATGAGGGATTTGTTTTGAAAATTAGTCAAACTCGGAATTTCAACTTGGTTGCTAAATTAAATAAATATGTGCACGATTTACATTTAAATTTATATCCTAAATATTTCAAGGAATATAACTATGAAAATGTGAAGGAAGTTTTCAAAAGTCTTGTTAATAACGAAAGTTTCGTTTTCCTTTTGTTAGAAGATGACGAAGAAGCTCTCGGCTATGCTTGGATAGAGATAAGAGAATATCAAGAAAATGCGTTTAAAAAAGGATATAAGTCTGTTTATGTACACCAGATTAGCATAGTGGATACAAAGAGGAATAAGGGTTATGGTTCAAGCCTTATGGAATGTATATATGACATTGCGAACGATCGAGGAATAGACTTAATAGAATTAGATTATTGGTTTGAGAACAGTGTTGCAAAGGACTTTTATAAAAAGCAAAATTTTATAAAGTATAGGGAGTTTGTATATAAACAGTTGTAGTTTCTTGTTTTAATTAAGGGGCAGTTCAATTGAACAAAAAATATTAATATTAAATAGTAATTATCATAAAAATTTAAATAAAGGTTGTGCATCACAGATGGACATTACCATAAAAAGAACAAGTTTAACTGAAGTAGATATGTTGTTAGCTATACAAAAAGAAGTTTTTGCAGAAGATTATGCCTTATATGAAGACCACGATTCAACCCCAGTAAATGAAACAGAAGCAAAATTGATCGAAAACATTGAGCGTTTTTTTCATTACACAATATTGTCTGACAATGCTATTATTGGAGCAATAGATATTCGCCCTTTGGATGAAAACCGATTAAGATTAAGTAAATTTTTCTTAAGAAATGAATTTCAAAATAAAGGACTAGGAAGTAAGATTATCAAGTTAATGGAGTCCGAATTTCCGTTGATAAAAGATTGGAGCTTATATACTCCTTATTTAAACAAAAGAAATCACCATTTTTATGAAAAGCTAGGTTATATAAAAATAGGTGAAGTTCAAGTTACTGAAAAACTCCAGTTATTTAGATATGAAAAAAAGTTATAAGATTATTTATTTTTTTCTTCTCTATAAGAGATATCTTTAAGTTAGTTATAGTGACGACTTATTCCGATTTCTCAAAAAAAGATTATGAAGATTTGTACTTAA
>NZ_JBYCZT010000024.1:0-62520 GCF_057586375.1 Peribacillus sp. SRI_006
TTTGTAATTAAAAAATTTTCCGTTTTCAGGGACAGTACGGGCTGGCCTTATTTGAATTGGTTGCCATATCATGAGGAGGAATGGATGAGCTGGGGAAATGGGGCAGAATTCTTAAGGAGAAGAAAAATTTCAGGTTTTACATCCATTTATATAGGGTATTTATAGAAGATATTTCAACTTTAATGTTCAATGGGGTATGTAACTACATATAATTTGGAGAAAATGGATATTACAGAAAGAAAATGCGTTTAAGTTGCAAAATGCATTATTCCTTGTATAATAATAGTCAAATATAGTCAAAGTCAGAATGGAGGAGGCTGAGTGAGAAACATATCTGATGTTATCGAAACTTATTTGAAGCAAGTACTTGAAATAAGTCAAAAAGATATCTTGGAGATAAAAAGAAGTGAAATAGCGGATAAATTTCAGTGTGTTCCTTCTCAAATCAATTACGTAATAAATACCAGGTTTACCATCGAGAGAGGTTATGTTGTAGAGAGTAAGCGTGGAGGCGGCGGTTATATACGCATCATGAAAGTGGAATCACAGGATTCCGTGCAACTTATCAACCACTTATTATCGCTTATTGGTTCCAGGGTAACTCAATCGATGGCTGAAGGAGTAATTTCACGGCTGATGAATGAAGACGTCATTAATGAAAGAGAAGCAAAGATTATGATGAGCGTCATAGATAGATCGGTGATTTATATCGACCTGCCTGACCGCGATGAGCTTAGGGCAAGAATTTTAACAGCGATGCTTACTACTTTAAAATATAAATGAAACTGGCAGAGGTGATGAACGTTGATTTGCCAAGAATGTCATCAAAGGCCTGCTACCCTGCACTTCACCAAAATCATCAATGGAAAAAAGACTGAAGTCATGATTTGTGAGAAATGTGCTCAGGAAAAAGGTGAAATGTTCATGGAGGCAGGTGGACCTGGTTTTTCAATAAATAATTTATTAGCAGGATTGTTGAATATGGAGTCGAATATTCAACAGACAAAGGCAAATGCATTTCCGAAAACGGAAGAGAGGCGCTGCCTGCATTGTCATCGATCTTATAAAGAATTTGTCCATATTGGCAAGTTTGGCTGTGCCGAATGTTATAAAACGTTCAATGAACAGTTAAATCCCATTTTAAAGAGGGTTCATAGCGGCAATACAGCACACATAGGGAAAATTCCAAAAAGGATTGGCGGCGCCATATATCTTCGAAAGCAAATTTTGGATTTGAAAGAAGTTTTAAAGGTCCACATTGATCAAGAGGAGTTTGAGAAGGCGGCAGAAGTAAGAGATAAGGTTCGTTCCCTTGAAAAAAGGTATGAAGCACAAGAGGGAGGCGAGGAATTATGAGCTTGGAAAAGTTTGTAGAAAACGCCTTGAGTTCCTGGATGAGTGCCGAAGGTCCGGAAATCGATATTGTATTGAGTTCGCGGATTCGGCTGGCCAGGAATTTCAAAGACTTTACCTTCCCAACCTCCTTTTCGAACGAAGAAGCTAATAAAATCATTGAATTGATTAAAAAAAGAATCGAAGAGGAAGTAACCCCAGAGATTGGGAAATTGGAGCTATTAGAGATTGACCAATTGCAGCCACTGGAAAAGCGCGTTCTGGTTGAAAAACATTTAATCAGTCCTCATTTAGTTGAAGATTCAGCGAAAAGCGCGTGTCTCCTTTCGGAAAATGAAGAAATAAGTATCATGATAAACGAAGAGGACCATCTCCGTATTCAATGTTTAATGTCGGGGCTGCAGCTAAAGGAAACCTTAAAGATTGCAAATGTTCTTGACGATTGGATTGAAGAATCCATAGACTATGCATATGATGAAGAAAGAGGATACCTGACTAGTTGTCCGACTAATGTGGGAACAGGGTTAAGGGCTTCAGTCATGATGCATCTGCCGGGCCTGGTCCTTACACAGCAGATGAATAATATCATACCGGCTATCAACCAATTGGGGTTGGTGGTTCGAGGGATTTATGGAGAGGGCAGTCAAGCGTTGGGGAATATTTTTCAAATTTCCAATCAAATCACTCTTGGAAAATCGGAAAGGGATATCGTTGAAGATCTAACGAGTGTAGTGCAACAAATCATAGCCCAGGAACGGTCAGCGAGGGATGCATTAGCGAGGACTTCCCACATACAATTAGAAGATAGAATTTTCCGTTCATATGGGGTTTTGTCCAATGCTCGAATAATCGAGACAAAGGAAGCAGCTACATGTATCTCCGATGTTAGATTAGGGATAGATCTTGGGTATATAAAGAGTATTTCCAAAAGCATTCTAAATGAATTGATGATTTTGACGCAGTCGGGATTTTTACAAAAGTACGCAGGCGGCCCTTTAAGACCCCATGAAAGGGATATCCGTAGAGCAGCACTCATCCGGGAACGCTTGAATTTCACGGAATCTTCCTCCTCATAGAGGTTATTGACCCCTTTAGGGAGAATTAAATTTCATGTAATAGATATGGAGCAAGAATAAGCTTCTGCCATTACTTAGAGAATTGCCAGCAATTTTATTCAAAACGAAAATTCTTAAGGAGGAATTCCCTATGATGTTTGGTCGTTTTACTGAAAGAGCCCAGAAAGTATTAGCATTAGCCCAAGAAGAAGCAATCCGTTTAGGTCATAATAATATTGGCACGGAACATATTTTACTGGGCCTGGTCCGAGAGGGTGATGGTATTGCAGCCAAAGCGTTATATGCTCTTGGATTGGGTCCGGAGAAGATTCAGAAAGAAGTGGAAAATTTAATTGGCCGTGGACAGGATACGGCTCAAACGATACATTATACCCCAAGAGCCAAGAAGGTCATTGAGCTTTCCATGGATGAAGCAAGAAAATTAGGTCACTCATATGTTGGGACAGAGCATGTCCTTCTAGGTCTTATACGAGAAGGGGAAGGTGTCGCTGCCCGCGTATTGAATAATCTGGGAGTAAGTTTAAATAAAGCCCGACAACAAGTATTACAACTTTTGGGCAGCAATGAATCAGGTGGTCATCAAGGTTCAGCCGCTGCAAATGCAAGCACGCCGACACTAGATGGCCTTGCCCGTGATTTAACGGCGATTGCAAGGGAAGGAAGCTTGGATCCGGTTATCGGTAGAAGTAAGGAAATACAGCGTGTCATTGAGGTATTAAGCCGTCGTACAAAAAATAACCCAGTATTGATCGGTGAACCTGGCGTTGGTAAAACAGCCATTGCTGAAGGGCTTGCCCAACAGATTATCAATAACGAGGTACCTGAGATTTTACGTGATAAACGCGTCATGACACTTGATATGGGTACTGTTGTGGCTGGCACTAAATACCGGGGTGAATTTGAGGACCGGTTGAAGAAAGTCATGGATGAAATACGTCAGGCGGGTAATATCATCCTATTCATCGATGAATTGCATACATTGATTGGTGCAGGTGGTGCAGAAGGTGCCATCGATGCCTCCAATATCCTTAAACCATCATTGGCCCGTGGTGAATTACAATGTATCGGTGCTACAACTTTGGATGAGTACCGTAAGTATATTGAAAAGGATGCTGCCCTTGAACGTCGCTTCCAGCCAATCCAAGTCGATGAGCCGACAATTGAGGAATCCATCCAAATTCTCAAAGGTCTTCGTGACCGTTATGAGGCACATCACCGCGTATCGATCACTGACGAAGCGATTGATGCTGCAGTCAAATTATCAGACCGTTATATTTCCGATCGCTTTTTACCTGATAAAGCGATTGACTTGATTGATGAAGCTGGTTCCAAAGTTAGGCTGCGCTCATACACAACGCCACCTAACCTAAAGGAACTTGAAGTGAAACTAGATGATGTTCGCAAGGAAAAGGATGCTTCCGTTCAGAGTCAGGAATTTGAAAAAGCTGCTTCGCTTCGCGATACAGAACAACGCTTAAGAGAACAATTGGAAGAAACGAAAAAAACTTGGAAAGAAAAACAAGGGCAGGAAAACAGTGAAGTGACTGTGGATGACATTGCACACGTCGTATCCAGCTGGACGGGAGTGCCGGTTACTAAATTGGCGCAAACGGAGTCAGACAAACTGCTTAATATGGAGTCAATCCTCCATGATCGTGTAATTGGGCAGGAAGAGGCCGTCATTGCGGTTTCTAAAGCAGTACGGCGTGCAAGGGCAGGTTTGAAAGACCCTAAGCGTCCAATTGGTTCATTCATCTTCCTGGGACCTACAGGGGTCGGTAAAACCGAGCTAGCCCGTGCTTTGGCTGAATCCATTTTTGGTGATGAAGATGCCATGATCCGCATCGATATGTCCGAATATATGGAGAAACACTCGACTTCACGTCTTGTTGGATCGCCTCCAGGATATGTTGGGTACGAAGAAGGCGGTCAGTTAACGGAAAAAGTGCGGAGGAAACCATACTCCGTCGTTCTGCTTGATGAAATAGAAAAGGCGCATCCGGATGTCTTCAATATTCTTCTTCAAGTGTTGGAAGACGGAAGACTGACAGATTCCAAGGGGCGTACTGTCGATTTCAGGAATACCATTCTGATCATGACATCGAATGTAGGGGCGTCTGCCTTGAAAACTGATAAGTATGTCGGCTTTAACATCCAGGATACTGGGCAGGACTATAAAAATATGAAAGGGAAAGTGATGGAAGAACTCAAACGTGCATTCCGTCCGGAATTCCTGAATCGTATTGATGAAACTATCGTGTTCCACTCATTAGAGAAGGATCATTTGAAACAAATCGTTACATTAATGTCAAATCAGCTTACTACCCGTTTGAAAGAACAGGAGATATACTTGGAGCTGACAGATGCGGCTAGAGAAAAAATTGCCACGGAAGGTTTTGATCCGGAATATGGGGCAAGGCCAATCCGCAGGGCGCTTCAGAAGCATGTAGAGGATTATCTATCCGAAGAGTTGCTTAAAGGCAACGTGAAAAAAGGGCAAACGGTCGTAATGGATGTCGTGAATAATGAGTTTGCAATCCGACAAGGCGAGCCTGTTAATGTAAGTGAATAACCTGATCCTAAACTTCGAGGTACACGCAGATTCTTTTGCAGTGTACCTCTGTTTTTTATCTATAGGTAGATATGAGTATAAACGGGAAAAGCAAAGTGAATATTTTTTTAAAAAAACTTAGCCTTAAGAAGGTTTAAATAAAACAGAGATATAATATCCTTAATATAGATATTTTTTCCAAAGGAAGAGGAGTAATTTATGGCTGTAAAAAAGAAAACAAAATTTATGTGTCAGTCTTGTGGGTATGAGTCCGCGAAATGGATGGGGAAATGCCCAGGCTGCGGTGAATGGAACAAAATGGTCGAGGAAACCGAAATCGTTAAACCTGCAAGAAAAGGCGCTTTTACCCATTCAGAGGTTAGAGTTTCCGGGGAACGGGAGAAGGCAGCACCCATAACGACCATTCAGTCAGAAAAAGAACCACGCATTAAGACGGATCTAATGGAATTGAATCGTGCTCTTGGGGGCGGGATCGTACAGGGATCACTTGTATTGATCGGAGGGGACCCGGGTATCGGTAAGTCCACCCTGCTTCTACAGGTATCATCCCAATTGGCGCATAAACAGAAAAAAGTGCTTTATATATCAGGTGAAGAATCAGTCAAGCAAACCAAATTGAGAGCGGACCGGCTTGGGACCATGTCGGAAAATCTATTCGTTTATTCTGAAACCGATATGGACTATATCCAACAGGCAATTACAGACGTTAAACCGGATTTGGTCATAATTGACTCGATTCAAACGGTTTACCATTCTGAGGTTACATCTGCCCCTGGAAGCGTTTCACAAGTGAGGGAATGCACAGCCTCACTCATGCGCATTGCTAAAACGAACGGGATTGCGATTTTTATCGTCGGTCACGTTACAAAAGAAGGGGCCATTGCGGGACCACGGCTGCTTGAGCACATGGTGGACACCGTATTATATTTTGAAGGGGAAAGACACCATACATATCGAATTATACGTGCGGTTAAAAATCGCTTTGGTTCGACGAATGAGATGGGTATTTTTGAAATGAAGGAACATGGATTGGAAGAGGTGGCGAATCCATCGGAAATTTTCCTTGAAGAACGGTCGCAAGGAGCTTCGGGGTCCACAGTCGTCGCATCCATGGAGGGCACAAGGCCGGTGCTTGTTGAAATTCAAGCATTGATTTCTCCTACGAGTTTTGGCAATCCGAGGCGGATGGCCACGGGAATTGACCACAATCGAGTTTCGCTTTTAATGGCTGTCCTGGAAAAGAGAGTGGGCTTGCTGCTCCAAAACCAAGATGCGTATTTAAAGGTTGCTGGCGGTGTCAAGCTGGATGAACCGGCAATTGACCTCGCTGTCGCAATAAGCATTGCATCAAGCTTCCGTGATAAACCAACAAACCCTGCCGATTGCATCATTGGTGAAGTGGGGCTGACTGGTGAAGTGAGAAGGGTGTCACGAATTGAACAAAGGGTGCAGGAAGCAGCGAAATTAGGGTTTGAGCGGGTTATCATACCGGCTAATAATATAGGAGGGTGGACCGCGCCGAAAGGTATTAAGATCATTGGTGTTTCATCGGTTTCGGAGGCTCTTAAACAATCGTTAGGGGGTTAAGCATGACAGATAAAAAAGGGTATGAGAAAACAAAATTGGAAATTCTGCAAATCGTAGCACCGGGTACCCCGCTTCGGGAGGGGATTGAAAATGTCCTGAGGGCAAACACGGGCGGTTTGATAGTGGCCGGATATAATGAGAAGGTGCGAACGATCGTGGATGGCGGCTTCGAAATCAACTGCAGCTGTACCCCCAGTACATTATATGAGTTGGCGAAGATGGACGGGGCCATCATTTTAAATGAAACCGCCGATAAGATCATTTTTGCAAATGCCCAATTAGTGCCTGATAACAGTACACCTTCCACTGAAACGGGAATGAGGCATAGGACAGCGGAACGGGTGGCTAGGGAGACTAAGTCGTTGGTCATCGCAATCTCACAGCGCCGGAATGTCATCACTTTATATCAGGGCAATTTCCGGTATGCCCTTAAAGATATAGGAGTCATACTTGCCAAGGCTAATTTAGCCATCCAGACCTTGGAAAAATACAAGGTGGTCCTGCAGCAGAGCATATCGGTTTTAGGAGCGCTCGAGTTTGAGGAAATCGTGACCTATGCCGATCTTTTGCAGGTATTTCACCGTTATGTGATGGTGCTCAGGATCAAGGCAGAGCTGCTGACGTACCTAAATGAGCTTGGTACGGAAGGAAGGCTGATCCGTTTGCAAATGAATGAAATCCTGGCAGATATTGAAACGGAAGGGAAATGGCTTATCAAGGATTATACCTCCAGTAATGATGAAAATCCCGAGGAAATCATTTTTAGGCTTCAAGAGTTGGCCATGCAGGAAAAACTGGATGAAAGCATTCTTCTTAAGGTGCTGGGCTATCATGGATACATTCATCTTGATGAGTCAGTACATCCCCGTGGTTACCGTATTCTTCATAAAATCCCACGCTTGCCGGGTTTGATCATCGAAAATTTAGTGAAACAGTTCGGAAGCTTTAGTGAAGTCAATAAAGCTACGGTTGAAAACCTTGACGATGTGGAGGGCATAGGTGAAGTCCGGGCAAATAAAATTAAAGAAGGACTCCGAATTTTGAAAAATCAGCTGGTCACAAATAGAAGGATGTAAGGTGCAGCCGGCTTTTAAAAAACTCCTGAACGGGCTTGAAATTGAGTGGTGTTTATTTTTGACACTCAAAACTCGGGGTGCTAGGCTAATATTACGAAAAAGAGAAGAATTCATATTTGTAAATCCATTATCCTTAAGTGAATTTAATGTATATAGTGAAAACGAATTTTCAAGGTTTCATTTTATTTTATTGGTCAATAATGAGTAGAAGGAGGTGAAAGGGATGTTAAAACGCATTATACAAGCATGCTTCTTAATAGTCGGCGGAACACTTGGTATGTTGCTTATTCCGGAATTATTAACTGTTTTACATGCAGACGATATTGCTTTATTAAACAATCCTTATGTAAGTGTACTGTTGGGTGCCATTATCTTTTATCTTATAACTTTTTGGGCAGTAGATCATGTGATCTACTTTATGAAATGGCTGGAGGAACAGCTTGTAAAGATACCGATTACGGATATAATCTTTGGCAGCGTAGGTCTTTTAGTTGGATTGCTGGCAGCGTTCTTGGTTGGATCCGCATTCAGTGCCATCAAGGTTCCCATTTTGAATACAGTGGTTCCTATCATCCTTACGCTTTTATTTGGATATCTTGGTTTTCAGGTGGGCTTTAAAAAACGTGATGAGCTATTGAGTTTATTCACGAAAAGCAATAAGAAAAAGAACTCGGATGGTGAAGCAAGCGAAGAGGATGAAGAGGGGTATAGCAAGCGCCTGAAGATTCTCGATACAAGCGTCATCATTGATGGCAGAATTGCGGATATTTGTCAGACGGGCTTTCTGGAGGGTACCATAGTCATTCCTCAATTCGTATTAAACGAATTGCAGCACATTGCCGATTCATCTGATGCATTGAAAAGGAATCGTGGAAGGCGCGGTTTGGATATCCTGAATCGGATTCAAAAAGACCTGCCGATTAAAGTGGAGATGTACGAGGGGGATTTTGAAGACATTCAGGAAGTCGACAGTAAACTAGTGAAGCTTGCCAAAATATCGGGCGGGATGGTCGTTACCAATGATTTCAATTTAAACAAAGTATGCGAGTTTCAAAATGTGGCGGTACTTAATATCAATGACCTGGCCAATGCCGTAAAACCTGTTGTACTTCCTGGGGAAGAGATGAACGTTCAGGTCATAAAGGACGGGAAAGAGCAGAACCAGGGCATCGCTTATTTGGACGATGGAACCATGATCGTTGTCGAGGGTGGCCGTGACCATATCGGGAAACGGATTGATGTACTTGTCACAAGTGTATTGCAAACCTCTGCAGGCCGGATGATATTCGCTAAACCGAAACTATTAGAAAAAGCATTATAAAGAAGAGTAGGAGAAACCGTTATGTTTTATGAAGTAGTGATACCTGCAGCTGGACAAGGCAAAAGAATGAAAGCGGGCAAGAATAAACTTTTTATTGAACTATCGGGTATCCCGATCATTGTTTATACACTGCGTGTCTTCGAAGAAGATCCTGACTGTCGGGGGATTATCCTTTCGATAAACCCCGCAGAAAAGGATTATTTCAATCAATTGATAGCAGCGAATGGGCTTAAAAAGGTCAAGAAACTGGTCATGGGTGGCAAGGAGCGCCAACAAAGCGTTTATAATGGACTGCAACATGCAGAAGAAGACATCGTCCTGGTCCATGACGGTGCCCGCCCTTTTATTACCCTAGGGCAAATCAGTGAATTGACTACTGCTGCCTCCCTTCATGGAGGTGCCGTAATTGCAGTGCCCGTTAAGGATACGATTAAAAAAGCGGCAAACAAAAAGGTATTGGAAACAGTGGAACGATCAAGCTTGTGGGCGGTGCAAACTCCACAAGCTTTTCGTGTATCCATATTAAAAAGGGCGTATGAACAGGCAGAAGCTGAAGAATTTTTAGGGACGGACGATGCAAGTTTACTAGAGCGGATCAATGAACAGGTAGTTATTATTGAGGGCAATTATGATAATATTAAGATTACGACTCAGGAAGACCTTTATTTTGCAGAAGCGATTTTACATAAACAACAACATGGAAAACGATGATTGGGGAGAATGATATGTTTAGAATAGGACAAGGATATGACGTTCATCAGCTTGTGGAAGGCAGGCCTTTGATAATTGGCGGGATTACGATTCCGTATGAGAAAGGACTGCTGGGTCATTCGGATGCGGATGTCCTTCTGCATACTGTTGCCGATGCCTGCTTGGGGGCAATTGGTGCAGGGGATATCGGTAAGCATTTTCCGGATACCGACCCTGAATTTAAAGATGCCGATTCGGCAAAACTGCTGCAGTATATTTGGGCGA
This sequence comes from Peribacillus sp. SRI_006, assembly GCF_057586375.1. NCBI lineage: Bacteria > Bacillati > Bacillota > Bacilli > Caryophanales > Bacillaceae > Peribacillus > Peribacillus sp. SRI_006. The sequence continues at coordinate 9,961 of NZ_JBYCZT010000024.1, forward strand.
TCGTAAAAAAAGAAGGATATTCCCTAGGCAATGCGGATTGTACAATCATTGCACAAAGCCCGAAAATGGCACCGTATATCGAGGAAATGCGAGGCAGGATTGCAGAACTTTTAGATTCCTCGATAGACAGGATTAATGTAAAGGCGACCACAACGGAGAAACTTGGATTTACAGGCAGGGGCGAAGGAATCGCTGCACAGGCTGTTGTTTTATTGGTCAAATCAAACTAAATCGTTTTTAGAGTGGATGCCTTTATCCCAATGTATTTAAATGATAATATAAACAATAGAATAGAATGACTGGGAGGTCTATATATATCATGAGCAGCGATATTCGAGTTCGCTATGCACCGAGTCCGACTGGACATTTACATATTGGTAATGCACGGACTGCTTTATTTAATTATTTATACGCACGAAATAAAGGCGGGAAATTCATCATCCGTATTGAAGATACCGACCAAAAGAGAAATATTGAAGGCGGAGAGGAAAGTCAGCTTAAATATTTGAAATGGCTTGGCATGGATTGGGATGAAGGTGTTGATGTTGGCGGTGAATACGGTCCATACCGTCAATCCGAAAGGAACGACCTTTATCAGGAATTGTATCAAGAGCTTTTGGATAAGGGTTTAGCATATAAATGCTATTGTACGGAAGAAGAGCTTGAAGCAGAGCGTGAAGGACAGGTCGAACGCAATGAAACGCCAAAATATTCCGGGAAGTGCAAGCATTTAACTGAGGAAGAGCAAGCGGAACTAGTGGCACAAGGAAGAAAACCGAGCATTCGCTTTGCCGTTCCAGCTGGGAAAGTCCTTACTTTCAAAGATATGGTCAAGGATGAGGTTTCATTTGAAACAGATGGCTTTGGTGATTTTGTCATCGTTAAAAAGGATGGCATTCCAACGTATAACTTTGCAGTGGCCGTCGATGATCACTTGATGAAGATTTCCCATGTCCTTCGCGGTGATGATCATATCTCCAATACTCCAAAACAATTGATGATTTATGAAGCTTTCGGCTGGGAACCGCCGGTATTCGGACATATGACGCTGATTGTAAACGAAAGCAGGAAGAAGCTGAGTAAACGTGATGAGTCGATCATCCAATTCATTGAACAATATGAAGAGCTTGGTTATGTACCTGAAGCTTTATTCAATTTCATTACATTACTAGGATGGTCTCCGGTCGGGGAGGAAGAGATATTCACGAAGGAAGAATTCATTAATCTTTTCGATGCTGACCGTCTGTCTAAATCACCTGCACTTTTCGATAAGCAAAAGCTTACATGGATGAATAACCAATATGTGAAGCAATTGGACGTCAATCGTGCAGTGGAATTGTCATTGCCTCACTTAATTAAAGCCGGGAAGGTTTCAGAGACACTGACCGCCGAAGAAGAAGAGTGGGTACATGGGCTTGTTTCACTTTTTCAAGAGCAGATGAGCTATGGAGCGGAAATAGTCGAGCTTTCTGAACTGTTTTTCAAGGATGAGGTCGAGTTCGAGCAAGAAGCTAAGGAAGTGCTGGCTGAAGAACAGGTACCTGAAGTCATGAAAGCTTTCCTTCAGGAGATCGAAGGGCTTGAAGAATTTAATGCGGATGAAATCAAGAAGTCGATTAAAGCCGTACAAAAAAGCACAGGGCATAAAGGGAAAAAATTATTCATGCCGATAAGGGCTGCCGTCACGGGTCAAACACATGGTCCTGACTTGCCTAAGGCAATTTCATTACTGGGCAAAGAAAAAATTAAACAGCGTATTCAGAGTATTTTATATTAACAATTTGTCGAAAATGTAATATAGTATTTAATAATCTTACAAAAGAACGCGTAGATGGGGAGAAGTAAGTAAACGAAGCTTTTTAGAGAGAACCATAACCTGCTGAAAGTGGTTCAGGCCTCTCGTTTTCTGAAATGCACCCTTGAGTCCTTTGCTGAACTAACCTATAGTAGGCACAGGCGGAATGTCCTCCGTTACAGGGATTAAAGTTGGGGATGAAAAAACAGGAAAGAGCTTTACCTGGTTCGTACATTCCAAACAGAGTGGAACCGCGCTTCAAGCGTCTCTGTCTATTTGGACAGAGACGCTTTTTTATATGCTTTAAAAGCTTCAAAAGGGGATGTTGGAAAAGGACGGAACATAGGGGGGAATCATTTTGTTAAAGATGTTTAAAGAAGATATCGAAGTGGTTTTTGATCAAGATCCTGCTGCGCGCAGCTATTTGGAAGTCATATTGACGTACGCGGGTTTACATGCGATTTGGAGTCATAGGATGGCTCATGCACTATTTAAGAGGAAATTCTTTTTCCTGGCGAGAAGCATATCTCAAATCAGCCGGTTTTTTACCGGAATTGAAATTCATCCAGGGGCTACGATTGGCCGTCGTTTCTTCATTGACCATGGAATGGGGATCGTCATTGGCGAAACTTGTGAAATTGGCGACAATGTATCCGTCTTTCAAGGTGTAACACTTGGGGGGACCGGAAAAGAAAAGGGAAAACGTCATCCTACGATAAAGGATAATGTTTTGATAGCTACAGGAGCAAAAGTGCTGGGTTCCATCACTGTTGGGGAAAACTCGAAAATCGGTGCGGGATCGGTCGTTCTAAAGGAAGTGCCACCTAATTCTACAGTGGTGGGCATTCCAGGTAAAGTGGTCATTCAAGATGGCATCAAAATCAATAAAGACCTAAATCATTGTGATCTTCCTGATCCAATCGCTGATCGCTTTAAGGAATTGGATAGTGAAATCAGGGCCTTAAGAGCAAGGTTGGCCGAACAGAAGCAGGAAGAAAGGAGTCTATAATATGGCGATTAAAATATATAACACAGCAACAAGAAAAAAGGAAACCTTCATCCCGATTGAAGAGGGAAAGGTGAAAATGTATGTATGCGGACCCACTGTCTATAATTACATTCATATTGGCAATGCAAGACCGGCAATCGTATTCGATACCGTTCGTAGGTATTTGGATTACCGTGGATATGATGTGCAATTCGTTTCTAACTTCACGGATGTGGATGATAAGCTGATTCGCGCGGCAAAAGAATTGGGGGAAGATGTCCCGACCATATCTGAGCGTTTCATCAAGGCGTATTTTGAAGACGTGTCGGCATTGGGCTGCAAAAAAGCGGATGCTCACCCGACCGTAATGGAGAACATGGATGCAATCATTGAATTCATCTCGGCGCTAATCGAGAAAGGATTCGCTTATGAATCGGAAGGGGATGTGTACTACCGCACTCGTAAGTTTGAGGGATATGGCAAGCTTTCACATCAGTCCATCGATGAGCTTCGAGTGGGGGCACGTATTGAAATAGGGGAGAAAAAACAAGATGCCCTTGATTTTGCCCTTTGGAAAGCGGCCAAGGATGATGAAATATCATGGGAGAGCCCATGGGGTAAGGGGCGCCCTGGCTGGCATATCGAATGCTCCGCAATGGTCAAAAAGTATTTGGGGGATACCATCGATATTCATGCAGGAGGTCAAGATCTGGCATTCCCGCATCATGAAAATGAAATTGCACAATCCGAAGCATTGACGGGTAAGACCTTTGCGAATTATTGGATGCATAATGGGTATATAAATATTGAGAATGAAAAAATGTCTAAGTCCTTAGGCAATTTCGTCCTTGTGCATGACATCATTCAGAAGCATGATCCACAAGTGTTACGCTTCTTCATGTTATCAGTACATTACCGTCATCCGATCAATTATAGTGAAGAAGTGCTTGAAAATGTAAAAGCGTCCCTTGAACGCTTAAGGACATCATATCAAAATTTAAAGCATCGCCTTCAAGTAAGTGACGGATTGACTGAGAATAATGATGTTTGGTTGGAGAAGCTGAATGATTTACATGAACAATTCATTAAGGAAATGGACGATGATTTCAACACAGCTAATGCAATATCCATGCTTTTTGAACTTTCCAAACAGGCAAATTATTACTTGATGGAGAAAAACACAGACAAGGAAGTAATTGATGCTTTCCTTGATAAATTCAACATCTTATTTTCTGTCCTCGGTTTGTCCCTTGAAGAAGAGGGGCTTCTGGATGAGGAAATTGAAGGGTTGATACAGCAAAGGATTCAAGCGCGGAAAGACCGCAATTTTGGATTATCTGATGAAATTCGCGATCGCTTGAAAAACATGAATATCATATTAGAGGATACCCCTCAAGGTACAAGATGGAAAAGAGGGTAATTAATGCTTCATTACGATAGTAAGGTAGATGCAAAAATGCTGAACAGTCTTGCTTTAGCATATATAGGTGATGCTGTATACGAAACGTATATACGGCATCACCTCATTCAAAAAGGGGCGGTCAAGCCCAATCTACTTCACAAAAAAGCTACATCTTTTGTAGCTGCTAAAGCGCAAAATAAAATCATCCACTTCTTTCTGGAGTCAGATTGGCTATCGGAAGAGGAATCCGCTGTCGTTCGGCGCGGCCGAAATGCGAAATCCGGTACGGTACCGAAGAATACAGATGTGCAAACGTATCGCTACAGTACAGCCTTCGAGGCTCTTATGGGATTTTTGTATTTATCCGGTCGAATAGAAAGAATGGAAGAACTCATCAAAAAATCCATTGAATACATTGAAGAAGAAAAGGGGAGTAACCCATGAGCGAAGAATATATCATTGGCAGAAACCCCGTATTGGAAGCACTTCGCTCCGAACGGGAAGTTAATAAAATTTGGATAGCCGAGGGCTCGCAAAAAGGCTCGATGCAACCACTTATCGGTCTCGCGAAGGAAAAGAAGGTTCTCGTGCAAATCGTACCGAAGAAAAAAATTGACCAAATGGTAGAAGGCATCCATCAAGGCGTTATCGCACAAGTGGCTGCATATGAATATGTGGAGCTGGACGACTTATTCGCTAAAGCGGCTGAACGGGACGAAGCACCTTTTTTCATGATCCTTGATGAGGTTGAAGATCCGCATAATTTAGGTTCGATCATGAGGACGGCCGATGCAGTCGGGGCACATGGAATCATCATACCAAAAAGAAGAGCGGTGGGCTTGACGGCAACAGTGGCAAAAGCCTCGACGGGTGCAATCGAATATATTCCTGTAGCTCGCGTTACAAATCTGGCAAGAGCGGTGGAAGAATTGAAAGAGCGAGGGGTATGGATAGTCGGTACCGATGCGAAAGGCAGCGATGATTACCGTAACATGGACGGAAAGATGCCTATCGGACTTGTTATCGGCAGCGAAGGAAAAGGCATGGCCCGGTTAATGAAGGAGAAATGTGATTTTCTCATCCGTCTTCCAATGGCAGGAAAAGTAACTTCGTTAAATGCATCGGTAGCAGCCGGTTTATTGATGTATGAGGTTTATAGAAAAAGAAATCCCCTAGGGCAATGACGAAATGAATATTCTGTTGGTGGACGGTTATAACATTATTGGAGCTTGGCCGGAACTGAGAGAATTAAAAGAACGGGATCTTGCTGCTGCAAGGGACCGATTGATAGAAATGATGGCGGAATATCAAGCATTTACCGGATACCGTGTAATTGTCGTATTTGATGCTCAATATGTTCAGGGAATTGCCCGCATATTCAAAAATCACAAGGTTGACGTAATTTTTACAAAAGAAAATGAAACTGCGGATGAAAGAATAGAAAAGATGGCCATCGAACTGAATAATGTCAAAACGCAAATTCAAGTGGCAACCTCTGACTTCACGGAACAGTGGGTGATCTTTGGCCAAGGGGCCCTAAGGAAATCCGCTCGTGAACTGCTAATTGAAATGGAAGAAATTCAAGGCGAAATCAAGAAAGATGTAAGAAAAACAACAACGATAAGACCCGTTGCTAAAATTCCTTTAAGTGAAGAAGTGGCAGAAATTTTCGAAAAATGGCGCCGGGGGAAAATTTGAACCATTGACGGGTAAAATTTACCTGCTGTATAATATTTCTATCTGAGTCAGGTCAGGGGGATATAATGTGGGTCTCAAATTCGGAATGAAGCTGAACGAAAAGTATCTTCAGTTTGAGGATGATGAATTGATAGGGTTGGTGCACACTGGAGACAGTGAAGCGCTTGATTATTTGATCCAAAAGTATCGTAATTTTGTAAGAGCGAAGGCAAGGACTTATTTCTTGATTGGTGCCGATAAGGAAGACATCGTGCAAGAAGGTATGATTGGTTTATATAAAGCCGTCCGTGATTTTAAAGGGGATAAGTTATCTTCTTTTAAAGCATTTGCAGAACTATGCATTACGAGGCAGATCATTACAGCTATCAAAACAGCAACACGTCAAAAACATATTCCGCTCAATTCCTATGTTTCCCTGGACAAGCCAATTTATGATGAGGAATCGGACCGAACTCTAATGGATATCATATCGGGTACGAAGGTTCTGGACCCGGAAGAACTGATCATCAACCAGGAAGAGTTTGACGATATCGAATTAAAGATGGCCGAGCTCCTGAGTGATCTTGAGAGAAAAGTGTTAGCTCTTTACCTGGATGGACAAACCTACCAAGAAATTTCGGAAGAGTTGAACCGGCATGTTAAGTCAATCGACAACGCCCTTCAGCGGGTGAAAAGAAAGCTCGAGCGCTATCTGGAAGTAAGGGAAATCAGTTTATAATCCCTCCGCTTTTTCCGCTTAATTTCATCTGTCCCTTCTCCACATGGAAGTTTTTTATTCACTAAGATTTTTAGATGCAAGCCGATGTTTTGATTTACGTTGTCCATAATGGGTGGAACCCGCTTTGATATTGACAATAAAAAACAGTCGTGATAAGGTTTTATGGATATAGTAGATAGGATAGGTGTATCTAATGCGAAAAAAAATAGTTCTTGCCTGCAACGATTGCGGTTCAAGAAATTATAGTTATGAGAGCAAACAATCGACAAGCGGCGAACGGCTGGAAATCAAGAAATTTTGCAGTACGTGCAACTCACACTCGATTCACAAAGAAACGAAATAACCGTTTTATAAATAGATTGACAGAAGCTTCTAATGCTTGGAGGTACATTCATGAAACGTTTTACCGAATTTTTCAGCGGAGTCGCTCGCGAAATGCAAAAGGTAAGCTGGCCGAAACGCAAGGAGCTTACCAAATATACAATCGTGGTGGTAACGACTGTAGTATTTATGGCTTTATTCTTTACAGTGGTCGATTTGGGTATTTCCGAATTAATTCGCTTAGTTATTGAATAAGAGATTCGAAAATAAGGTATAATAGTGATAGAATAATATGTGTCAGCAGAAAAGCCCGGAAACGGGTTTTTTAATTTGTCTTTTTTAATAAGTGAAGAAGTTCAAAAACGAGTGCTGCTGTAATGAATCATCACAATATATTCTAGTTAAGTTCGGGATGACGCCTGTATGGTTTTTTGGCTAAAACGTTCAAAGATAAAGATTAATAAAGAAAATGATCGATTGCAGGGAGGGAAGGACGTTAAAGTCCTAACACATGGAAAAGAATTGGTATGTAGTTCACACCTATTCAGGTTATGAGAACAAGGTTAAAGCTAACTTGGAAAAACGTGTTGAAACTATGGGGATGGAAGACAAGATCTTTCGCGTTGTAGTTCCAGAAGAAGAAGAAACAGAAGTGAAAGATGGCAAAAAGAAAGTGACCAAAAAGAAAGTGTTTCCAGGTTATGTGTTGGTTGAGATCATCATGACGGATGATTCATGGTATGTTGTCCGTAATACGCCTGGGGTAACAGGTTTCGTGGGTTCATCTGGAGCTGGGTCAAAACCGACTGCATTGCTTCCGGAGGAAATTGAAGTCGTTCTTAAACGTATGGGCGTAGATGAAAGCAAAATCGAAGTTGATTTTGAAATCGGTGATACGGTTCAAGTTAAAGAAGGACCATTTGCAACTTTTGCAGGACCGATTGAAGAACTTGATAAAGACAAAGGGAAAGTAAGGGTCCTAGTCAATATGTTCGGCCGTGATACACCGGTAGAACTTGATTTTAATCAAGTGGAAAAATTATAAACGGAAAAAAACTTGAAATTACCTTTTGAAAGTGGTAAAATTTCAAAGGTCAGTATGTTTCAATTTTTAGGCCTCAACGATACAAGCATTCTTTATTAATAGATAAAGAATTCAAGATGAGTGGGAGGGTATTACCCTATTACCACATCACGGACTTATAAGGAGGTGTGTCTCGTGGCTAAAAAAGTAATTAAAATGGTTAAATTGCAAATTCCTGCTGGTAAAGCGAATCCGGCACCGCCAGTCGGTCCTGCATTAGGTCAAGCTGGTGTAAACATCATGGGATTCTGTAAGGAGTTCAACGCTCGTACAGCAGATCAAGCTGGTCTAATTATTCCTGTTGAAATCACGGTATTTGAAGACCGTTCATTTACATTCATTACAAAAACTCCACCGGCTGCAGTATTGCTTAAGAAAGTAGCTGGTATCGAGTCTGGTTCTGGTGAACCTAACCGTAATAAAGTTGCTACAGTCAAGCGTGATCAAGTGCGCGAGATTGCTGAAACTAAAATGCCTGACCTAAACGCTGCAAGTGTTGAAGCTGCAATGCGTATGGTTGAAGGTACTGCTCGCAGCATGGGTATTGTCATCGAAGACTAATCCATGTAATTGCTATTTGTTTCTACGGGGTTGCGATTGATACTCGCAACCTTTATTCGTGGGAGGTCATTCCGTTAAAACCACAATTTAGGAGGATTTATATCATGGCGAAAAAAGGTAAAAAGTATCTTGAAGCAGCTAAGCTTGTAGAAGTTTCTAAGGCTTATGCTGTAACTGAAGCAATCGAAGTTGCTAAAAAAGCAAACTTCGCAAAATTCGATGCGACTGTTGAAGTTGCTTTCCGTTTAGGCGTAGACCCTAAGAAAGCTGACCAACAAATTCGTGGAGCTGTTGTTCTTCCGAATGGTACTGGTAAAACTCAACGCGTATTAGTATTCGCAAAAGGCGAAAAAGCAAAAGAAGCGGAAGCTGCTGGTGCTGACTACGTTGGCGAATCTGACTACATCAACAAAATCCAACAAGGATGGTTCGAATTCGATGTAATCGTTGCGACTCCAGACATGATGGGTGAAGTTGGTAAACTTGGCCGTGTATTAGGACCTAAAGGTTTAATGCCTAACCCTAAAACTGGCACAGTAACTTTCGATGTAACGAAAGCTGTTAATGAAATCAAAGCTGGTAAAGTTGAATACCGCGTAGATAAAGCTGGTAACATCCATGCTCCAATCGGTAAAGTATCTTTCGAAGATGCTAAACTAGTGGAAAACTTCACTACTATCTATGATACATTATTGAAAGTTAAACCTGCGGCTGCTAAAGGAACTTACATGAAAAACGTTTCTGTAACAACTACAATGGGCCCTGGCGTGAAAGTTGATCCTTCTTCTTTCAAATAAATAATTGACATACCAAAACTATTATTGTTATAATAAGTTTTGTTGTGAATAAATGAATACTATTTGTACCGTAGACAGTAGGTGCTCATTACGAGCTTAATTCCCTGCCGAGGTAATTCGATAATAATAGTCCTTGACTATGACTTTTGAAATTACTGCCTTCATGTCTGCAATAGAGATGAAGGCTTTTTCTTTGAAACGGTATAAATGTTTTCAAGCAAATCTACAGGAGGTGTAAGGATGAACGCAATTATTGAACAAAAGCAAAAAATCGTTGCTGAGATTTCTGAAAAGTTAACTTCAAGCCAATCAACAGTAGTTGTTGACTACCGTGGATTGACTGTTGCTGAAGTAACAGAACTTCGTAAGCAACTTCGTGAAGCTGGCGTTGAGTTTAAAGTTTACAAAAACTCTATGACTCGCCGTGCTGCTGAAAGTGCTGAGCTTAGCGCTTTGAACGAATCATTAACAGGTCCAAACGCAATTGCATTCTCAACTGAAGATGTTATTGCGCCAGCAAAAATCCTTAACGATTTTGCGAAAAAACATGAAGCGTTAGAAATCAAAGCTGGAGTTATCGAAGGAAATGTTGCAACTGCTGAAGAAATTAAAGCTCTTGCAGAACTACCTTCACGCGAAGGCCTACTTTCAATGCTACTCAGCGTGCTACAAGCACCTATGCGCGGACTTGCTCTTGCTACAAAAGCTGTTGCAGAGCAAAAAGAAGAACAAGGCGCGTAAGCTAACCGCTTATTTAGCCTGCTGATTCAAAAAAAACCAACCATTTCGAGGAGGAAATAAAAATGACTAAAGATCAAATCATTGAAGCAGTTAAAAACATGACTGTTTTAGAATTAAACGACCTTGTAAAAGCAATCGAAGAAGAATTTGGCGTAACTGCTGCTGCACCTGTAGCTGTAGCTGCTGCTGGTGGCGCTGCTGCTGAAGAAAAAACTGAGTTTGATGTAGTTCTTACATCTGCTGGAGATCAAAAAATCAAAGTTATCAAAGCTGTACGTGAAGTTACAGGTCTTGGTCTTAAAGAAGCAAAAGAACTTGTTGACAACACTCCAAAAGCAATCAAAGAAGGCGCTTCTAAAGAAGAAGCTGAAGAAATCAAAGCTAAACTTGAAGAAGTTGGAGCTGGCGTTGAAGTTAAGTAATCTTGCATAAACAAAAAGCTCGCTATCATTGGCGGGCTTTTTTTCTTCATTTTTAAAGAAATGACGGGAACTGGCCGTTAATGGTTTGGTAACGGGGATATCGTTACTGGAACATTCCGGTGTGCAAGCATCCATTCTTCAATTCTCTTCTCTCATTAAATCTTCAATATTCCTTTCTGATAGGGGGAGATGACTCTGACAGAGCATTACTACTCACATAAACCGGATGTCGTAAGCAATCCGAAATTTTGGGATTTCACATTAAAGGGACGTACATTTCGCTTCAAAAGTGATAATGGTGTTTTTTCGAAAAAGGAAGTTGATTTCGGATCGCGTCTTTTGGTTGAGGGTTTCAACCTTAGTGAAGCTGTGGAAGGAAATATTCTCGATGTTGGTTGCGGGTATGGACCGATCGGAATATCGATTGCGGCAGCTTATCCCGATAGAACGATAGAAATGATTGATATAAATAGCCGGGCAGTTGAATTGTCAAAAGAGAATGCTGCTTCTAATGGGATCGCAAATGTGAAGATTTACGAAAGCGATCGTTTTGACAAAGTTGCCTCCAATCAATTCGCTGCGATTCTTACGAACCCTCCCATTCGCGCAGGTAAAAGTGTAGTCCACGAAATTTTAGAAGAAAGCTATCGCAGTTTGGTAGCTGGTGGAGAATTATGGGTTGTCATTCAAAAAAAACAAGGGGCTCCATCCGCAATGGATAAAATGGAGCAATTATTTGGAAATGTTGAAGTGCCTGTTAAGAAAAAAGGTTACTATATACTATTATCCAAAAAGGTTTGACTCTAAATTTTCGCTATGTTAGTATTATAAAATGCATATATATAATTCCGTAACTATGCAATTTTTATACCATTGGTGTATAATCAATGGATAATATGGGAAAAATATATAAATAATAGTTCGTTTTATGAGAAATAGTGGTTTTTAAAATAAAAACCATTTTCTTTTTGTCTATGGAAATGATTCCTTTTCCGAGGCAAATGGATCCTTATAACGCTTGATTTAAGGGGTGAATCAGTTGACAGGTCAACTTGTTCAGTATGGACGACACCGCCAACGTAGAAGTTATGCAAGAATCAGTGAGGTTTTGGACCTTCCGAATCTGATTGAAATTCAAACAGCTTCTTATCAATGGTTTCTAGATGTAGGTTTAAAGGAAATGTTCCAGGATATTTCTCCTATTGAGGATTTTACAGGTAATTTATCGTTAGAATTCATCGATTACAGCTTAGCTGAGCCGAAGTATTCTGTGGAAGAAACAAAAGAACGCGATGTTACGTATTCTGCACCACTTCGTGTGAAAGTGCGCCTTGTTAACAAAGAAACAGGGGAAGTAAAAGACCAAGATGTATTTATGGGCGACTTCCCGCTGATGACTGAAACAGGTACATTTGTCATCAATGGTGCTGAACGGGTAATTGTATCCCAATTAGTGCGCTCACCGAGTGTTTACTACAATGGGAAAATGGATAAAAACGGTAAGCTTGGGTTCTCTGCGACCGTTATTCCTAACCGTGGCGCATGGCTCGAATACGAAACAGACGCCAAGGATGTTGTGTATGTTCGAATCGACCGCACCAGGAAATTACCGATAACGGTATTGATGCGTGCCCTTGGATTCGGAACAGATCAAGAAATCATCGATTTGATCGGTGACAATGAATACCTTCGCAACACTCTTGAAAAGGATAACACCGAGAGTGTGGAAAAAGCATTACTAGAAATCTATGAGCGTCTACGCCCAGGCGAACCGCCTACTGTCGAAAACGCGAAAAGTCTTTTAGTATCACGCTTTTTTGATCCGAAACGTTATGATTTAGCTAATGTAGGCCGTTATAAAATAAACAAAAAACTGCATATTAAGAACCGTTTATTCGGACAACGTATTGCAGAGACTTTGATTGATCCTGAAACGGGAGAAATCATTGTTGAAAAAGGTACAATGCTTGATCGCCGGACTCTTGATAGGATTCTGCCTCATATCGAAGGTGGAATAGGATTCAAAACATTCCATCCATCAGGTGGTGTAGTAGAGGAAGAAACTCTTCTTCAACCTATTAAAGTGTTTGCACCAAACGATGCTGAAGGCGAAAAAGTGATCAATATCATCGGTAATGCTTATGTGACCGACCAGGTCAAAAACATTACACCGGCTGATATCATTTCTTCCATCAGTTATTTCTTTAATTTATTGCATGGTGTGGGAATCACGGATGACATTGACCATTTAGGTAACCGTCGTCTGCGTTCCGTTGGTGAATTGCTGCAAAACCAATTCAGAATTGGTTTATCCCGTATGGAGCGTGTTGTCCGTGAAAGAATGTCCATTCAGGATACGAACACAATCACTCCACAACAACTAATCAACATTCGCCCGGTCATTGCATCCATTAAAGAGTTCTTTGGAAGTTCCCAGCTTTCCCAGTTCATGGATCAAACGAACCCGTTGGCTGAGTTGACCCATAAACGTCGTCTATCTGCATTGGGACCTGGTGGTCTGACACGTGAGCGTGCTGGCTTTGAAGTACGTGACGTTCATTATTCCCACTATGGCCGCATGTGTCCGATTGAAACGCCTGAGGGACCGAATATTGGTTTGATTAACTCGTTATCCAGTTTTGCAAAGGTTAACCCATATGGCTTCATTGAAACACCATACCGCCGTGTGGACCCTGAAACAGGTAAAATTACAAGCCAAATCGATTACTTAACAGCTGATGAGGAAGATAACTATGTAGTTGCCCAAGCGAATGTACGACTGTCGGATGATGGCTCATTCCTTGATAACGATGTTGTTGCACGTTTCCGCGGTGAAAATACCGTTGTTCCGCGTGACCGCGTAGATTACATGGATGTATCTCCTAAACAGGTTGTATCTGCCGCGACTGCATGTATTCCTTTCTTGGAAAACGATGACTCCAACCGTGCCCTTATGGGAGCGAACATGCAACGTCAAGCAGTTCCTTTGCTTCAACCGGAAGCCCCTCGGGTAGGAACGGGTATGGAGTATGTTTCAGCGAAAGACTCCGGTGCTGCCGTAATCTGTAAACACCCTGGTATCGTAGAGCACGTTGAATCACGTGAAGTATGGGTACGTAGGGTAAGTGAAGTAGACGGGCAGCAAGTAAAAGGAAATCTTGATAAATATCGTCTATTAAAATTCATTCGTTCCAACCAAGGAACGTGCTATAATCAACGCCCTATCGTAAGTGTTGGCGACAATGTCGTTAAAGGTGAAATTCTTGCTGATGGTCCTTCAATGGAAAAAGGTGAGTTGGCACTTGGACGTAACGTATTGGTAGCCTTCATGACATGGGATGGATATAACTATGAAGATGCCATCATCATGAGTGAACGATTGGTTAAAGATGATGTGTACACTTCCATTCATATTGAAGAATATGAATCTGAATCACGCGATACAAAATTAGGGCCTGAAGAAATCACCCGTGATATCCCTAACGTAGGGGAAGATGCGCTTCGTAATCTTGATGAGCGCGGAATTATCCGTGTGGGTGCTGAAGTGAAAGACGGAGACCTTCTCGTTGGTAAAGTCACGCCTAAAGGTGTAACGGAGCTGACTGCTGAGGAACGTCTATTACATGCAATCTTCGGTGAAAAAGCACGTGAAGTAAGGGATACATCACTTCGTGTACCTCACGGCGGCGGCGGAATCGTTCTTGATGTTAAAGTATTTAACAGAGAAGACGGCGATGAACTGCCTCCTGGTGTAAACCAACTCGCACGTGTATATATCGTTCAAAAACGTAAAATCCATGAAGGCGATAAAATGGCCGGACGACATGGTAACAAAGGGGTAATCTCCAGGATTCTTCCTGAAGAAGATATGCCTTATCTACCGGACGGCACTCCAGTCGACATCATGTTAAACCCATTGGGTGTACCTTCACGTATGAACATCGGTCAGGTGTTGGAGCTACACTTGGGTATGGCTGCACGCGCACTTGGCATTCATGTAGCATCTCCTGTATTCGATGGTGCCACTGAGGAAGACGTTTGGGGTACGATTGAAGAAGCCGGGATGTCCCGTGATGCAAAAACTGTCCTTTATGATGGCCGTTCAGGTGAAGCATTCGATAACCGTGTATCAGTTGGTGTCATGTACATGATCAAACTGGCGCATATGGTCGATGATAAACTTCATGCACGTTCAACTGGACCTTACTCCCTTGTTACGCAGCAGCCACTTGGTGGTAAAGCGCAATTTGGTGGACAGCGTTTCGGTGAGATGGAAGTATGGGCACTTGAAGCTTATGGTGCCGCTTATACATTACAAGAAATCCTAACCGTTAAATCAGATGATGTCGTGGGTCGTGTTAAAACGTACGAAGCGATTGTCAAAGGTGAAAATGTCCCTGAACCAGGCGTTCCTGAGTCATTCAAAGTATTGATTAAGGAGCTTCAAAGTTTAGGATTGGATGTTAAAATCCTCAATGCCGAAGATCGTGAAATCGAAATGCGTGATTTGGAAGATGAAGATGAAGCCAACCAAGCAGACAAATTAAGCCTTGATTCAGAAACTAAAGATATGGTTGCTTCCGAAGTAGGGGCACCTGTCAAAGAATAAAATTAAATATAAACATATCCAGTTATATATTACCTGCTCTGACTGGCAGCGAGATGTTCATTAGAAAATCATGCTGCCTTGTTAGAGCCTTATTGATTCAATCAACCATCATCCGGTGTAAGATTGCCTCATAACGTGACGGCAATCAAGGGTTAAACCTGGAGATTAAAAGGGAGGTAGGCCCCTTGTTAGACGTTAATAATTTTGAGTATATGAAAATTGGTCTTGCTTCACCAGACAAGATTCGTTCTTGGTCCCATGGAGAAGTTAAAAAACCAGAAACAATCAACTATCGTACGTTAAAGCCAGAAAAAGACGGTTTATTCTGTGAGAGAATTTTTGGACCTCAAAAGGACTGGGAATGTCATTGCGGAAAATATAAACGTGTTCGTTATAAAGGCGTAGTCTGTGACCGTTGTGGCGTTGAAGTCACCCGTGCTAAGGTGCGTCGTGAGCGTATGGGTCATATTGAGCTGGCAGCACCAGTTTCACACATATGGTATTTTAAAGGAATTCCTAGCCGTATGGGACTTGTTCTTGATATGTCTCCACGGGCTTTGGAAGAAGTTATTTACTTTGCATCTTACGTAGTAACTGAAACGGGCGATACGACTTTAGAAAAGAAACAGCTTCTTTCTGAAAAGGAATATCGTACATACCGTGAAAAATACGGTAAGAAATTCCAAGCTGCCATGGGTGCGGAAGCTATTAAAAAACTTTTACAAGATATTGATACGGAAAAGGAAGTAGAGTCGTTGAAAGAGGAGCTTAAAACAGCTCAAGGACAACGCAGAACCCGTGCAATCAAACGCTTGGAAGTGCTTGAAGCATTCCGTAACTCCGGAAATGAGCCTTCATGGATGATCCTTGACGTGCTTCCGGTCATTCCACCGGAGCTTCGTCCTATGGTTCAACTTGATGGAGGACGTTTTGCCACATCTGATTTAAATGATTTATATCGCCGTGTTATCAACCGTAATAATCGGTTGAAAAGATTACTGGACCTTGGAGCACCAAGCATTATCGTTCAAAATGAGAAGCGTATGCTGCAAGAAGCTGTCGATGCTCTTATCGATAATGGCCGTCGTGGCCGTCCGGTAACTGGACCAGGTAACCGTCCGTTAAAATCTTTATCTCACATGTTAAAAGGTAAACAAGGTCGTTTCCGTCAAAACCTTCTTGGTAAACGTGTTGATTACTCTGGCCGTTCCGTTATCGTAGTCGGACCAAACTTAAAGATGTACCAATGTGGTCTTCCGAAAGAAATGGCGATTGAATTATTCAAACCATTCGTAATGAAGGAGCTTGTTCAAAGAGGTCTGGCGCATAACATCAAATCCGCTAAGCGCAAAATTGAACGTTTATCTCCTGAAATATGGGATGTCCTAGAAGAAGTTATTAGAGAACACCCAGTACTATTGAACCGTGCACCGACTCTTCATAGACTTGGGATCCAAGCATTTGAACCAACGTTGGTTGAAGGTCGCGCAATTCGTTTGCATCCGCTCGTATGTACAGCTTACAACGCTGACTTTGATGGTGACCAAATGGCGGTCCACGTACCTCTATCTTCTGAAGCACAAGCCGAAGCACGCATGCTTATGCTTGCAGCACAGAACATTTTGAACCCTAAAGATGGTAAACCTGTCGTTACACCTTCTCAAGATATGGTATTAGGTAACTATTACTTAACGCTGGAAAGAGAAGGCGCTATCGGTGAGGGTATGATCTTTAAAGATACAAGTGAAGCATTACTTGCATACCAAAACGGATATGTACACTTACATTCCCGTTGTGCCGTACATGCATCGTCACTAAATAATGAAACATTAACTGAAGAACAAAACGGCCAACTTCTAATTACGACTGTTGGAAAATTGATCTTCAATGAAATTTTACCTAAATCATTCCCGTATATTAACGAACCGACACGTTATAATCTGGAAACCAAAACTCCAGAGAAATATTTTGTGGAAAAGGGCGCTAATATCCCTGAATTGATTAAGTCCCAACCTGCTATCGATCCTTTCAAGAAGAAAATTCTTGGAAATATCATCGCGGAAGTCTTTAAACGCTTTAAAATTACCGAAACATCCAAAATGCTTGACCGGATGAAAGATCTTGGATTCAAATATTCGACAAAAGCTGGTATTACCGTTGGTGTGGCTGATATTGTCGTTTTAAAAGAAAAACAAGAAATCATTACTGAGGCTCAAACAAAAGTGGATAACGTCTTGAAGCAATTCAGACGCGGTCTTATTACTGAGGATGAGCGTTATGATCGCGTCATTTCGATTTGGAGTGCTGCCAAGGATACCATTCAGTCCAAACTTATGGACTCCCTGGACCGACGCAACCCGATCTTCATGATGAGTGATTCCGGTGCCCGTGGTAATGCTTCCAACTTTACGCAGCTTGCTGGTATGCGTGGTTTGATGGCCAACCCGGCTGGACGTATCATTGAATTACCGATCAAATCAAGTTTCCGTGAAGGTTTAACCGTGTTGGAGTACTTCATCTCTACACATGGTGCGCGTAAAGGCCTTGCCGATACAGCGCTTAAAACAGCCGATTCCGGTTACCTTACCCGTCGACTTGTTGACGTTGCCCAAGATGTCATCATCCGTGATGACGATTGTGGAACGGACCGCGGCTTGAAAATTTCAGCCTTGAGAGAGGGTACTGAAATAATTGAGCATCTTGAAGAGCGCCTAGTTGGCCGTTATGCAAGAAAAGCGATCAGACATCCAGAAACAAATGAAGTAATCGTGGCTGAAAACGATCTTATTACTGAAGATCTTGCTAACTATATTGAATCACTTGGAATCGAAACAGCATGGATCCGTTCTGCCTTTACATGTAACACCAGCCATGGTGTATGTAAAAAATGTTATGGACGCAACTTGGCTACCGGTCAAGAAGTTGAAGTGGGCGAAGCAGTCGGTATCATTGCCGCTCAATCAATCGGAGAACCTGGTACACAGTTGACGATGCGTACATTCCATACAGGTGGGGTTGCCGGAGACGATATCACTCAAGGTCTTCCTCGTATCCAAGAAATATTTGAAGCAAGGAATCCTAAAGGTCAAGCTGTCATTTCCGAAATTGAAGGAACGATTGTTTCCATCAATGAAATTCGGGATAAACAACAGGAAATCGTTGTTCAAGGTGCTGTTGAATCACGCACATATACTGCGCCGTACACAGCACGTTTAAGAGTAACTGTTGATACACCTGTCCGTCGTGGTGAAGAGTTGACAGAGGGTTCAATCGATCCGAAAGAATTGCTGAAGGTTACAGACGTGCTTACTGTTCAGGAGTACCTGCTTCATGAAGTTCAAAAAGTATACCGGATGCAAGGTGTTGAAATCGGTGATAAGCACATCGAGGTAATGGTTAGACAAATGATGCGTAAAGTCCGTGTGCTTGATGCAGGTGAAACTGAAGTGCTTCCAGGAACATTATTGGATGTCAACCAGTTCACTACTGCAAACACTGATGCATTGCTGACCAACAAATTACCGGCTACAGGCCGTCCTGTATTGCTAGGTATCACAAAAGCATCTCTTGAAACGGATTCCTTCTTGTCCGCCGCGTCATTCCAAGAAACAACTAGGGTCTTGACTGATGCAGCAATAAAAGGAAAACGTGATGAATTGCTTGGGCTTAAAGAAAATGTCATCATCGGTAAACTTGTCCCTGCAGGAACGGGAATGCTTAGATACAGAAAAGCAAACCCTGTCGTTGTTGACGAAAGTGCCGATACAGTAACAGTGGATTAATGGAAAAAGGACCAGCTCAATAATTTAAACTGAAAACCACACTCCCGTTTCCTATTGGAGGAGATGAAGGATCAGAATTTATTGAGCTGGTCTCTCTTATTACTCATGGAAGGCTGAAAAGCCTATGAGAATTTGATAATTTCCGTTTGGGCAAATTGAAAATCTTAATAGAATTATGTAAGGAAAACCTTTTGCTTGAATTATTTTTTTGAAAGAAGTTGACAGTATCCGACTTATAATGATACTATAGCAAAGGTGCTCCTATGTTACCCTGTAACTTTGGAGGATATGGACCATGTCTTATGAAAAAGTAATACAGGCAAAGTCAGTGATTATAGGGACGAAGCAAGCAGTTAGAGCTCTTAAAAACAATTTAATTCAAGAAGTTATCATCGCTGATGATGCAGATATATACTTGACTGGGCGTGTCGTTGAGACCGCCAAAGAATTGGATGTTCCTATCACATATGTTGATTCGATGAGAATGCTTGGCAAAGCATGTGGTATTGATGTCGGAGCAGCAACTGTTGCCATTAAAAAGTAAAAATGTTTTTGCAATAATATTTGCAAAGACTTTGTTTTTACCCATTTATGAACCACCTGGATGTGTGGTACTAGAAATGAAAACGTGAAGGGAGGAAAAATGTAATGCCTACTATTAATCAATTAGTGCGTAAAGGACGCGAGTCTAAAGAGGTTAATTCAAAATCTCCAGCACTTAACAAAGGCTACAACAGCTTTAAAAAAGCACAAACTAACGTATCATCTCCGCAAAAACGTGGTGTTTGCACTCGTGTGGGTACTATGACACCGAAAAAACCAAACTCCGCGTTACGTAAATATGCGCGTGTACGTCTAACAAACGGTATCGAGGTAACAGCTTATATCCCAGGTATCGGTCACAACCTACAAGAACACAGCGTGGTTCTTATCCGTGGCGGACGTGTAAAAGATTTACCAGGGGTACGTTACCATATCGTACGTGGTGCTCTTGATACAGCTGGAGTTAACAATCGTATGCAAGGCCGTTCTAAATACGGTACTAAGCGTCCGAAAGCAGCAAAAAAATAAACTAAAACCAAAATTGAACTTTCTTGAAAGGAGGAAATATAATGCCTCGTAAAGGACCTGTAACGAAAAGAGACGTATTACCAGATCCAATATATAATTCAAAACTTGTGACTCGCTTAATCAACAAATTAATGGTTGATGGACAAAGAGGTAAATCACAAAAAATTCTTTACTCTGCATTTGATTTAATCAAAGAACGTACTGGCAATGAGCCGATCGAAGTTTTCGATCAAGCACTTAAAAACATCATGCCTGTACTAGAAGTAAAAGCACGCCGTGTGGGTGGAGCTAACTACCAAGTACCAGTTGAGGTGCGTCCAGACCGTAAATCGACTCTAGGACTTCGTTGGTTAGTAAACTACTCTCGCCTTCGTGGAGAAAAAACGATGGAAGAGCGTTTAGCTTATGAAATCATGGATGCTGCCAACAATACTGGAGCAGCAGTTAAGAAACGTGAAGATACACACAAAATGGCTGAAGCCAACAAAGCTTTCGCACATTATCGCTGGTAAGATTAAACACTATAAAATCCTTATAGAAGGAAGGAGAAAGACAAATGGCAAGAGAGTTCTCCTTAGCAAACACTCGTAATATCGGTATCATGGCTCACATCGATGCTGGTAAAACGACAACAACAGAACGTGTTCTATATTACACTGGTAAAATTCACAAAATTGGTGAAACGCACGAAGGTGCTTCACAAATGGACTGGATGGAACAGGAACAAGAACGCGGAATCACGATCACTTCCGCTGCAACAACTGCGCAGTGGAAAGGTCACCGTGTAAACATCATCGATACACCGGGACACGTAGACTTCACAGTTGAAGTTGAACGTTCTTTGCGCGTACTTGATGGAGCTGTAGCTGTACTTGATGCCCAATCAGGTGTTGAGCCTCAAACTGAAACGGTTTGGCGCCAAGCTACAACTTACGGTGTACCACGTGTCGTATTCGTAAATAAAATGGACAAAATCGGTGCAGACTTCTTGTATTCAGTTGGAACTATCCACGATCGTTTACAAGCTAACGCTCACCCAGTTCAGTTACCAATCGGAGCAGAGGATCAATTCTCTGCAATCATTGACCTAATTGAAATGAAAACTCATTTCTACGGTAATGACCTAGGAACTGATATCACTATCGGTGAAATTCCTGAAGAACACCGGGAATTAGCAGAAGAATACCGTGAAAAGTTAATTGAAGCAGTAGCAGAAGTTAATGAAGACTTAATGGAAAAATACCTTGGCGGCGAAGAAATCAGCATTGCTGAATTAAAAGCAGCTATCCGTACAGCAACCGTTAATGTTGAATTCTTCCCAGTTATCTGCGGATCGGCTTTCAAAAACAAAGGTGTTCAATTAATGCTTGATAACGTTATCGACTTCCTTCCTTCTCCATTGGATGTACCAGCTATCAAAGGTACATTACCGGATTCAGAAGATGAAGTTGAACGTCATTCAGATGATTCTGAACCGTTCTCTGCTTTAGCGTTTAAAGTTATGACTGATCCTTACGTTGGTAAACTTACATTCTTCCGTGTGTACTCTGGTACACTAGAATCAGGATCTTATGTAATCAACTCAACTAAAGGAAAACGTGAGCGTATTGGACGTATCCTTCAAATGCACGCAAACAGCCGTGAAGAAATTTCTACTGTATATGCAGGAGATATCGCAGCAGCCGTTGGTTTGAAAGATACTACAACTGGAGATACTCTATGTGATGACAAGAACCAAGTAATTCTTGAGTCCATGGTATTCCCAGAGCCAGTTATCTCTCTATCAGTTGAGCCGAAATCAAAAGCAGACCAAGACAAAATGTCTCAAGCTTTACAAAAGCTTCAAGATGAAGATCCAACATTCCGTGCGCATACTGACCAAGAAACTGGTCAAACAATCATCGCTGGTATGGGTGAACTTCACTTGGACATCCTTGTTGACCGTATGCGTCGCGAATTCAAAGTGGAAGCAAACGTTGGTGCTCCTCAAGTAGCATACCGTGAAACTTTCCGTGGTTCAGCTAAAGTTGAAGGTAAATTCGTTCGCCAATCTGGTGGTCGTGGACAATTCGGACACGTATGGATTGAATTTGGTCCAAACGAAGAAGGTAAAGGATTCGAATTTGAAAATGCTATCGTCGGTGGTGTAGTACCACGTGAATATATCCCTGCTGTACAAGCTGGATTAGTTGATTCACTTGACCGTGGTGTACTTGCTGGTTACCCGCTAGTCGACATCAAAGCTAAATTATTCGACGGATCTTACCATGACGTTGACTCCAACGAAATGGCATTTAAAATCGCTGCATCTATGGCACTTAAAAATGCAGCATCTAAATGTAGTCCTGTCATCCTTGAACCGATCATGAAAGTGGAAGTAGTTATTCCAGAAGATTACCTAGGCGACATCATGGGAGATATCACATCTCGTCGTGGTCGTGTAGAAGGTATGGAAGCTCGCGGTAACACGCAAATGGTTAAAGCGATGGTTCCACTATCTGAAATGTTCGGATATGCTACATCTTTACGTTCTAACACTCAAGGACGCGGAACATTCTCTATGCACTTCGATCATTATGAAGAAGTACCTAAGAGCATTTCTGAAGAAATCATCAAAAAAAATAAAGGTGAATAATTGATTTTCATCTCTTATTAAAGTATAACTATCTTATGTAAGCTGTGATGGAAGAATTAGTCTTCTTTCACAGCCCCTATATACTTAATTTTTTATTTATAATTTTAAGGAGGAATTCCTAATGGGAAAAGCTAAATTTGATCGTTCAAAACCGCACGTTAACGTTGGAACAATTGGTCACGTTGACCATGGTAAAACAACTCTAACTGCTGCAATCACAACTGTACTTGCTAAATCTGGTGGAGCTGAAGCTCGCGCTTATGACCAAATCGATGGTGCTCCAGAAGAAAGAGAACGTGGTATCACAATCTCTACTGCACACGTTGAGTACGAAACAGCTACTCGTCACTATGCACACGTTGACTGCCCAGGACATGCTGACTATGTTAAAAACATGATCACAGGTGCTGCACAAATGGACGGCGGAATCCTAGTAGTATCTGCTGCTGATGGCCCAATGCCACAAACTCGTGAGCACATCCTTCTTTCTCGTCAAGTAGGTGTACCATACCTAGTAGTATTCATGAACAAATGCGACATGGTAGATGACGAAGAACTTCTTGAATTAGTAGAAATGGAAATCCGTGATCTACTATCTGAATATGAATTCCCTGGCGATGACATTCCAGTTATCAAAGGATCTGCCCTAAAAGCTCTTCAAGGAGACGCTGCTTGGGAAGAAAAAATTCATGAATTAATGACAGCTGTTGACGAGTACATCCCAGAACCAACTCGTGACACTGACAAGCCATTCATGATGCCAGTTGAGGATGTATTCTCAATCACTGGCCGTGGAACAGTTGCAACTGGTCGTGTTGAGCGTGGACAAGTTAAAGTCGGTGACGTTGTTGACATCATCGGTTTCAACGAAGAGTCTAAACCAACAACTGTAACTGGTGTTGAAATGTTCCGTAAACTTCTTGACTATGCTGAAGCTGGTGACAACATCGGTGCACTTCTTCGTGGTGTATCCCGTGAAGATATCCAACGTGGACAAGTTCTTGCTAAACCAAGCACTATCACTCCACACACAAAGTTCAAAGCTGAAGTTTATGTTCTTTCTAAAGAAGAAGGTGGACGTCACACTCCATTCTTTACAAACTACCGTCCTCAGTTCTACTTCCGTACAACTGACGTAACTGGTATTTGTAACCTTCCTGAAGGCGTAGAAATGGTTATGCCTGGAGATAACATCGAAATGACTGTAGAACTTATCGCTCCAATCGCTATCGAAGAAGGTACTAAATTCTCTATCCGTGAGGGTGGACGTACTGTAGGCGCTGGCGTAGTTGCTACAATCCAAGAATAATTGATTGATAAAACAATATTGGAAGGGACGCCTTCCGGAAGAAGCAGATGGGACGCCATCTGCTTCTTTTTTATTTGTAAAGGATATTCATACTTTCTTCTATAATAACTGGAGTTTACTTAATGGGTTTCTTGATAATTACAAATGAAGAAAATGGATACGAAAGACCTCGTAGAATGTACTTGTAAATACTTGTGATAGTATGTATAATAATAAAAGTGTGTTGCACAAGAAAAATATAAGTTTGACTTGCATTTCACTTGTGTTATATGTATAATAGACAATGTTGGTCTTTGACTGCGATGATATGGAAGGTTGCTGACACACCCGGCCGCTTTGCCATGGCGAGTGTGTGGGAAATTTCCATTGAGAAGGTCTATTTTAAAATAGGCGAAAAGGAGGGAAAATTATGGCAAAACAAAAAATTCGTATCCGTTTAAAAGCATATGATCACAGAATCCTTGATCAATCTGCTGAGAAAATTGTTGAAACTGCAAAACGTTCTGGTGCGGCTGTATCTGGTCCGATTCCATTACCTACTGAAAGATCGGTATACACGATCCTACGTGCGGTTCATAAATACAAAGATTCTCGTGAACAATTCGAAATGCGTACGCATAAACGTCTAATCGACATCGTTAACCCAACTCCACAAACAGTTGACTCATTGATGCGTTTAGATTTACCATCAGGCGTTGACATTGAAATCAAATTATAATTCATATAAATATGAACAATTACTCTAGGAGGTGTGACTTATGACCAAAGGAATCTTAGGAAGAAAAATCGGTATGACTCAAGTTTTTGCTGAAAACGGTGAACTTATTCCGGTAACAGTTATCGAAGCTGCTAATAACGTGGTTCTTCAAAAGAAAACTGTTGAAACTGATGGCTATGAAGCAGTTCAAGTTGGTTTTGAAAACAAACGTGAAAAGCTTTCTAACAAACCTGAAAAGGGCCATGTTGAAAAAGCAAATACTACTCCTAAGCGCTTCATTCGCGAATTCCGCGGAACGGATCTTACTGAATATGAGATCGGTCAAGAAGTCAATGTTAGTATTTTCGCTGAAGGCGATTTAGTAGATGTATCAGGAATTTCAAAAGGTAAAGGTTTCCAAGGATCTATCAAGCGTCATGGACAATCTCGCGGACCTATGTCTCATGGTTCTCGTTACCACCGTCGCCCAGGTTCAATGGGTCCTGTAGCTCCAAACCGCGTATTCAAAGGTAAACTTTTACCAGGACGTATGGGTGGAGATCAAATCACTGTTCAAAACTTAGCTATCGTTAAAGTTGATGTTGAACGTAACCTACTATTGATCAAAGGTAATGTACCTGGTGCTAGAAAAGCATTGATCAAAGTTAAATCTGCTGTTAAAGCAAAGTAATTTCTGAGAAAGGAGGAGCAATAGAATGCCAAAAGTTACATTGTTCAACCAAACAGGTTCACAAGTTGGCGACATCGAACTAAATGAATCCATCTTTGGTATCGAACCTAATAATCACGTATTATTTGAAGCAATCATCATGCAACGAGCTTCCTTACGTCAAGGAACTCATAAAGTTAAAAACCGTTCTGAAGTTGCAGGCGGTGGACGTAAACCTTGGAAACAAAAAGGAACTGGACGTGCGCGTCAAGGTTCTATCCGTTCTCCACAATGGCGTGGCGGTGGCGTTGTTTTTGGACCAACTCCAAGATCTTACGCTTACAAGCTACCAAAAAAGGTACGTCGTTTAGCTATTAAATCTGCATTGTCTGCAAAGGCATTGGAAGAGAACATTTTGGTACTTGAAAGCTTGTCTTTCGAAGCTCCAAAAACAAAAGAGTTTGTAGCGGTACTTAAAAACCTTTCTGTAGATACTAAAACGTTAGTGGTTACTGACGGTTTAGATGAGAAAGTTGCTCTTTCTGCACGTAACATCCCTGGTGTTACTGTAGTTGAAGCTGATGGTCTTAATGTTCTTGATGTTGTTTCACACAACAAATTGATCTTGACTAAATCAGCTGTCGAAAAAGTAGAGGAGGTGCTTGCATAATGGATGCACGCGATATCATTAAGCGCCCCGTAATCACTGAACGCTCTTCAGACATAATGGCTGAAAAGAAATATACTTTTGAAGTTGATGTTAGAGCTAATAAAACTCAAGTTAAAGATGCTGTTCAAGAAATTTTCGGCGTTAAAGTTGAGAAAGTAAACATCATGAACTACAAAGGTAAATTCAAACGCATGGGCAAACATGCAGGCTATACTAACAAGCGCCGTAAAGCTATTGTTAAATTAACTGCTGACAGCAAAGAAATCGAGCTATTCGAGGCTTAATTCATTAGAGAAGGAGGGAAATACAAATGGCGATTAAGAAGTATAAACCTACCTCTAACGGTCGACGTAATATGACAACTTCCGATTTTGCTGAGATCACTACAGACAAACCGGAAAAATCATTACTTGCTCCTTTACACAGCAAAGGCGGCCGTAATAACCAAGGTAAGTTAACAGTTCGTCATCAAGGTGGCGGCCACAAGCGTCAATACCGTATCATCGATTTCAAACGGAATAAAGATGGTATACCAGGACGCGTTGCTACTATTGAGTACGATCCAAATCGTTCTGCAAACATTGCATTAATTAATTACGTTGATGGAGAAAAACGTTATATCCTAGCTCCGAAAAACCTAGAAGTAGGTTTGGAAGTTATGTCAGGTCCAGAAGCTGACATCAAAGTGGGTAACGCACTACCTCTAATTAACATCCCAGTTGGTACAGTAATTCATAACATCGAGCTTAAACCAGGAAAAGGTGGACAATTAGTCCGTTCAGCAGGTACATCTGCTCAAGTACTTGGTAAAGAAGGCCGTTATGTACTTGTACGTTTAAACTCAGGTGAGGTTCGTATGATTCTTGCTACTTGCCGTGCTTCAATCGGTCAAGTCGGTAATGAACAACATGAACTTATCAACATTGGTAAAGCTGGCCGTAACCGTTGGTTAGGTAAACGCCCAACAGTTCGTGGATCTGTAATGAACCCGAATGATCACCCACACGGTGGTGGTGAAGGTAAAGCGCCAATCGGACGTAAATCACCAATGTCTCCATGGGGTAAACCTACTCTTGGATTCAAAACTCGTAAGAAGAAAAATAAATCCGATAAATTTATCGTACGTCGTCGTAAAAAATAACGGGATTGAGCTACGGTTCATAAATAGAACCGTAGAACAGTCACGAAGGGAGGTACTCGCATGGGTCGTAGCTTAAAAAAAGGGCCTTTTGTTGATGATCATTTATTGGTAAAAGTTGAAAAATTAAATGAAGCTGACAAGAAACAGGTAGTAAAAACTTGGTCTCGTCGCTCAACAATCTTCCCGCAATTCATCGGACACACAATCGCCGTTTATGACGGTCGTAAGCACGTGCCGGTTTATGTAACAGAAGATATGGTAGGTCACAAACTAGGCGAATTCGCGCCTACACGCACTTATAAAGGTCACGCAAGTGATGACAAGAAAACAAGACGTTAATGAGAGGAGGGCATCTCATGCAAGCTAAAGCTGTCGCTAAAACAGTTCGTATTGCTCCTCGTAAAGTGCGTTTAGTCGCAGATTTAATTCGAGGAAAACAAGTAGGTGAAGCAGTAGCGATTCTTCGCTTAACACCAAAATCTGCTTCTCCAGTCGTAGAAAAAATTCTGAAATCTGCTATCGCAAATGCAGAACATAACTACGAAATGGATATTAATAACCTAGTCGTTTCAGAAGCATACGTTAATGAAGGACCAACATTAAAACGTTTCCGTCCTCGCGCTCAAGGTCGTGCGAGTGCAATTAACAAACGTACTAGTCATATTACAATCGTTGTATCAGAAAAGAAGGAGGGGTAATCTGTGGGTCAAAAGGTAAATCCAATCGGTATGCGTATCGGGATAATCCGTGACTGGGAATCCAAATGGTACGCTGATAAAGACTACGCAGTTCTTTTGCATGAAGACATCAAAGTTCGTGAATATATCGCGAAACGTCTAAATGATGCTTCTGTTTCAAAAGTTGAAATCGAGCGTGCAGCTAACCGTATCAATGTATCTGTCCACACTGCTAAACCAGGAATGGTTATCGGTAAAGGCGGTACTGAGGTCGAAGCACTTCGTAAAGCTTTGAACCAGTTGACTGGCAAAAGAGTTCATATCAATATCATCGAAATTAAAAGAGCAGATCTTGACGCAAAATTGGTTGCAGAAAACATCGCTCGTCAATTAGAAAACCGTGTTTCATTCCGTCGTGCTCAAAAGCAAGCTATCCAACGTACTATGCGTTCTGGAGCAAAAGGAATCAAAACTCAAGTTTCTGGTCGTCTTGGCGGTGCTGATATTGCTCGTGCTGAACATTACAGCGAAGGAACAGTTCCACTTCACACACTTCGTGCAGACATAGACTATGCTCATGCTGAAGCAGATACTACTTACGGTAAGCTAGGCGTGAAAGTTTGGATCTACCGTGGAGAAGTTCTTCCTACTAAGAAGAAATCTGAGGAAGGAGGAAAATAATATGTTATTGCCAAAACGCGTAAAATACCGTCGTGAACACCGCGGTAAGATGAGAGGGATGGCTAAGGGCGGCACTGAAGTTCACTTCGGAGAATTTGGACTTCAAGCTCAAGAAGCTTCCTGGATCACGAACCGTCAAATTGAAGCAGCTCGTATTGCGATGACTCGTTATATGAAACGTGGAGGGAAAGTTTGGATCAAAATCTTCCCAAGCAAACCTTACACAGCTAAGCCGCTTGAAGTACGGATGGGTTCCGGTAAAGGTGCTCCTGAAGGATGGGTAGCAGTTGTTAAACCGGGCAAAGTTATGTTTGAAATCTCTGGTGTATCTGAAGAGGTGGCAAGAGAAGCATTGCGCCTTGCAGCACACAAACTTCCAATCAAATGCAAGTTTGTAAAAAGAGAGGAAATTGGTGGTGAAACAAATGAAAGCTAATGAAATCAAAGATCTAACCACTGCTGAAATTGAACAAAAACTAAAATCTCTTAAAGAAGAACTATTTAATCTTCGTTTCCAGTTAGCTACTGGACAACTTGAAAATACAGCTCGCATCCGTGAAGTTCGCAAATCGATTGCTCGTATGAAAACAGTTGTTCGTCAAAGAGAAATCGGTGTCACTAATCGATAATGAATGGAGGTTTGCAGAATGAGCGAACGCAACCAACGCAAAATCTACACTGGACGCGTAGTATCCGACAAAATGGATAAAACAGTTACAGTTGTTGTAGAGACCTATAAAAAGCATTCTTTATACGGTAAACGCGTGAAATATTCTAAAAAGTTTAAAGCTCATGACGAGCTAAACGAAGCTAAAGCAGGCGACGTAGTACGTATCATGGAAACTCGTCCACTTTCAGCTACAAAACGCTTCCGTCTTGTAGAAGTAGTAGAAAAAGCAGTAATCATTTAATCTAGTTCGGATTAAGCTAATTCCGAAGGGAGGTACCGTACATGATTCAACAAGAATCTCGTTTAAAAGTCGCTGACAATTCAGGTGCTCGTGAAGTACTAACAATTAAAGTCCTAGGTGGTTCAGGCCGTAAGACTGCAAACATCGGTGATATCATCGTTTGTACAGTTAAACAGGCAACACCAGGAGGCGTTGTTAAAAAAGGTGAAGTCGTTAAGGCTGTTGTTGTCCGTACAAAACGTGGTATGCGTCGTCCTGACGGTTCTTACATTCGTTTCGATGAAAACGCATGTGTAATTATCCGTGACGATAAGAGCCCACGTGGAACTCGTATTTTTGGACCTGTTGCTCGTGAATTACGTGACAATAGTTTCATGAAGATCGTTTCTCTTGCTCCAGAAGTTCTATAATATGTAAAATTTGTATAAAGCCTTTCAAGGAGGTGCCAAGCTAATGCATGTTAAAAAAGGTGACAAAGTCGTAGTCATCTCTGGTAAGGACAAAGGCAAACAAGGAACAATTCTTTCTGCATATCCGAAACAAAATCGTGTACTTGTTGAAGGAATTAACATCGTGAAAAAGCATTCAAAGCCATCTCAACTTAATCCACAAGGTGGAATTATCAGTAAAGAAGCTGCTATTCACGTATCCAATGTAATGCCACTTGATCCTAAATCAGGTAAACCGACTCGTGTTGGATATAAGATCGAAAATGGTAAAAAAGTACGCGTAGCTAAAATATCAGGTGAAACTTTAGATAAATAAGTCATAAATGAAGGGAGGTACACTAAGCAATGAGCCGCCTTAAAGAAAAATTCAAAAGTGAAATTACACCGTCATTGATGGGTAAATTCAACTATCAATCAGTAATGCAAGTACCAAACATTGAGAAAATCGTTATTAACATGGGTGTGGGTGACGCAGTTTCTAACTCGAAAGCTTTAGATACAGCTGTTGAAGAACTTACATTGATCACTGGTCAAAAACCAGTTATAACAAAAGCAAAAAAATCAATCGCAGGCTTCCGTTTGCGTGAAGGTATGCCTATCGGAGCGAAAGTTACATTACGTGGTGAGCGTATGTATCAATTCCTTGATAAGCTAGTATCTGTATCTTTACCGCGTGTACGTGATTTCCGCGGCGTTTCAAAGAAATCCTTTGACGGACGTGGGAACTATACATTAGGCGTTAAAGAACAACTTATCTTCCCTGAGATTGATTACGATAAAGTGAGCAAAGTTCGTGGTATGGACATCGTTATCGTAACGACTGCCAACACTGACGAAGAAGCTCGTGAACTACTTACTCAAGTTGGAATGCCGTTCCAAAAGTAATCTCTAAATAAAGGGAGGCGAAATCGTGGCTAAAAAGTCTATGATCGTAAAGCAAAAACGCGAACAGAAGTTTAAAGTACAAGAATATACACGTTGCGAACGTTGCGGACGTCCACATTCTGTATTACGTAAATTTAAACTTTGTCGTATTTGTTTCCGCGAACTTGCATATAAAGGACAAATTCCTGGCGTTAAAAAAGCTAGCTGGTAAAACCCGAGTTTGGGAAGGAGGTAAAATATAATGGTCATGACAGATCCTATTGCAGATATGCTTACTCGCATCCGTAATGCGAATATGGTTCGTCACGAAAAACTGGAAGTTCCTGCTTCAAAGATCAAAAAGGAAATTGCTGAGATCTTAAAAAGTGAAGGCTTCGTACGTGACTTTGAATTAATCGAAGACAACAAACAAGGTATCATCCGTATCTTCTTAAAATACGGTGCAAACAACGAACGTGTTATCACTGGTCTAAAACGTATCAGCAAACCTGGTTTGCGTGTATATGCAAAAACTGGAGAGGTACCACGCGTTCTTAACGGTTTAGGTATCGCAATTGTTTCTACTTCTCACGGAGTTTTAACAGACAAAGAAGCTCGCTCTAAACAAGTTGGCGGAGAAGTTTTAGCATACGTTTGGTAATACATTTTCACAAGAATGGAGGTGCACATTATGTCTCGTATAGGTAAAAAACCTATTGAAATCCCTGCAGGCGTAACAGTTACTGTTACTGGAAGTGAAGTAACTGTTAAAGGACCTAAAGGTGAATTATCTAGATCATTTAGTCCTGACCTTTCAATCGTTGTTGAAGAGAACGTGTTAACTGTAACACGCCCGTCTGACGAGAAGACTCACCGTTCTTTACACGGTACTACTCGCGCGCTTATCTCTAACATGATTGAAGGTGTATCAACAGGTTTCGTAAAATCACTTGAACTTATTGGGGTTGGGTACCGTGCACAAAAGCAAGGTAACAAGCTTATCCTTAACGTAGGATATTCCCACCCTGTAGAAATAGAACCAGAAGCTGGCGTTGAAGTCGAAGTTCCTTCTAATACAAAAGTAATCGTAAAAGGTGCAAGCAAAGAACGTGTAGGAGCTCTAGCAGCTAATATCCGTGATGTTCGCCCGCCTGAACCGTATAAAGGTAAAGGTATCCGTTACGAAGGCGAATTCGTTCGTCGTAAAGAAGGTAAAACAGGTAAGTAATGCCGCATAAGTAAACGAAAGGAGTGACGTAAATGATTACGAAGCTTGATAAAAATGCTACTCGTCAGAAAAGACATGCGCGTGTACGTGCTAAGCTTTCTGGAACAGAAGCTCGTCCTCGTTTAAATGTGTTTCGTTCAAACAAACACATTTACGCACAATTAATTGACGATGCAAAAGGCGTAACATTGGCAAGTGCTTCAACTCTTGATAAAGAGATCGGTATCGAAGCAGGTAGCAATGCTGAAGCAGCTCAAAAAGTTGGCGAACTTATTGCGAAACGTGCTGTTGAAAAAGGTTTCAAAGCTGTGGTTTTTGACCGCGGTGGTTACCTCTTCCATGGTCGTGTTAAAGCATTGGCTGACGCTGCTCGTGAAAACGGCTTAGAATTTTAATGGATAAGGAGGGACATAACAGATGCGTAGCATTGATCCTAATAAATTAGAACTTGAAGAACGCGTAGTTACAGTAAATCGTGTAGCTAAAGTTGTTAAAGGCGGACGTCGTTTCCGTTTCACTGCACTAGTTGTTGTTGGTGATAAAAATGGTCATGTTGGATTTGGTACTGGTAAAGCTCAAGAAGTTCCGGATGCTATCCGTAAAGCTATTGAGGATGCTAAGAAAAATCTAATTACTGTACCAATGGTTGGTACTACTATTCCTCACCTTGTGAACGGTCGCTATGGCGCAGGTCACATTCTATTGAAACCAGCTTCTGAAGGTACAGGAGTAATTGCTGGTGGTCCTGTTCGTGCGGTACTTGAATTAGGCGGAGTTAGCGATATCTTGTCTAAATCACTAGGTACTAATACACCTATTAATATGGTTCGCGCAACAATTGAAGGATTGAAGCAATTGAAACGTGCTGAAGACGTAGCTAAGTTACGTGGAAAATCAGTACAAGAACTGTTAGGATAAGGAGGGAAATCGAATTATGGCTAATAAATTAGAAATCACCCTCACTCGCAGCTTGATTGGTCGTCCTGAAGATCAACGTGTTACAGTTAACACTTTGGGTTTACGCAAAATGCATCAAACGGTTGTTCAAGAAGATAACCCTGCGATTCGCGGTATGATTACCAAAGTTGCTCATCTTGTTACTGTAAAAGAACAATAAAATAATTTTTAACTTAACAAGGAGGTGCCAACATGAAACTTCATGAGTTAAAAGCTGCAGAAGGTTCTCGTAAAGAACGTAAACGTAAAGGTCGCGGTATTGGATCTGGTAACGGTAAAACAGCAGGTAAAGGACACAAAGGACAAAACGCTCGCTCCGGCGGCGGTGTGCGTCTTGGATTTGAAGGGGGTCAAACTCCTCTATTCAGACGTTTACCTAAACGTGGATTTACCAACATCAACCGTAAAGACTATGCTATCGTGAACCTTGATACGTTAAATCTTTTCGAAGACGGTACTGAAGTAACACCAGCTCTTCTACTTGAGACTGGCGTTGTAAGTAAAGAAAAAGCAGGAATCAAGATTCTTGCCAAAGGAAGCATTGAGAAAAAGCTTACTGTTAAAGCTCACAAATTCTCGTCTACTGCTAAAGAAGCTATCGAAGCTGCTGGCGGTAATACAGAGGTGATCTAATGTTTCGCACGATCTCCAATTTTATGCGCGTGGGTGAAATAAGGAATAAGATTATTTTTACCCTTCTAATGTTAATCGTCTATCGCATCGGTACATTTATACCTGTACCGCATGTGAATGCCGATTTTCTCGCTGAACAGGACCAGCTTAGCGTCATCGGGCTTTTAAATACCTTTGGCGGCGGGGCACTGCAAAATTTTTCCATTTTAGCGATGGGTATCATGCCGTACATCACGGCATCCATCATCGTTCAGCTGCTACAGATGGATGTTGTTCCTAAGTTCACTGAATGGTCTAAACAAGGGGAAGCAGGGCGCCGTAAATTAGCACAATTCACTCGTTACTTCACTATTATCCTAGGATTTATCCAAGCAGTTGGAATGTCCTATGGGTTCAATAATATGTCAGGTGGACAGTTGATTGAAAATCCTGGAATTGCAACATACTTGCTTATTGCGACTGTCTTAACGGCAGGAACAGCTTTTCTTTTGTGGTTAGGGGAGCTGATCACTGCTAAGGGTGTGGGTAATGGGATTTCCATCATTATCTTTGCTGGTATCGTAGCTAGTTTGCCAAATACGGCAAATCAGATTTACGCACAGCAATTTGAAAATGCCGGTGATCAATTATTCTTACGAATCATAACGATTATCCTCATAGTTTTAGCAGTATTAGCAATCGTGGTTGCTGTTATCTTCATTCAGCAGGCATTACGTAAAATTCCTATTCAGTATGCGAAACGTGCTGCGGTAGGTCGTACGCAAATGGGTGGCCAGTCTACTCATTTACCATTGAAAGTAAATGCTGCGGGGGTTATTCCGGTAATCTTTGCAATGGCATTTATTATTACTCCCACTACAATCGCTTCTTTCTTTGGAAAGAACAGCGTGACTAGCTGGATATCAACAAATCTTGATTACACCAAACCAATTGGTATGATCATATATGTTGCTCTTATCATTGCTTTTGCGTATTTTTATGCTTTCATTCAGGTTAATCCTGAACAAATGGCTGAGAATTTGAAAAAGCAAGGTGGCTATGTGCCGGGGATTCGTCCAGGTAAGAGTACACAAGAATATTTAACACGTGTTTTATACCGTTTGACGTTTGTAGGCTCGATATTCTTGGCCATCATTGCCGTTTTACCGGTATTTTTCATTAAGCTTGCTGATCTACCTCAATCTGCACAGATTGGTGGTACCAGTTTGCTGATCGTAGTCGGGGTTGCCCTTGATACGATGAAGCAGCTGGAATCACAACTTGTGAAGAGACACTATAAAGGCTTTATAAAGTAATGAGTTTTGGGAACGGCTTGTTCCCTTTACCCATTATAGAGTTTGAGGGGGAAGAAAATTGAATCTAGTGTTAATGGGTCTGCCGGGTGCTGGTAAAGGCACTCAAGCTGAACAAATCGTAGAAAAATATAATATCCCTCATATCTCTACTGGAGATATGTTCCGAACAGCTATCAAAGATGGAACAGACCTAGGTCTAAAGGCGAAATCATTCATGGACAAGGGCGAATTGGTACCTGATGAAGTTACCATTGGCATCGTACGTGAGCGTTTAAGCAAGGAAGACTGCCTAAGAGGATTTTTGCTTGATGGATTTCCACGTACTGTGGCACAGGCAGAGGCACTTGAAAGCATTCTAACTGATTTAGATCGCAATATGAATTTTGTCATTAATATCGATGTTGATAAAAGCATCTTAATGGAAAGATTGACAGGACGTCGTATTTGCAAATCATGTGGTGCGACATACCATCTTGTATTCAATCCTCCTGCTAAAGATGATGTATGCGACCGCTGCGGCGGAGAATTATATCAACGTGCCGACGATAATGCTGAAACGGTTCAAAATCGCTTAGATGTGAATTTGAAACAAACCAAGCCACTTCTTGATTTCTACGGAGACAAAGGTTACTTGGTCAACATTAACGGACAGCAAGATATTAATAAGGTATTTGAAGATATCGATGTGTTGCTTGGTGCTTTACAAAATTAATCATATGTATTGATTTATGAAATTCATACCATTTTTATAACTTACTAGTTAAACTTGGTGCATTCCTATAATACAAAGGGTATAATGGATTTCGCGAGAGCATTCGCACATTTATTGATCAGGTTCTTGTACTTGGTATTCCCTGAATTGGGCGATTACTTTTTAAGTGATCTTCATGGACATATCCGGTCGGCAAAATTGATGAAGAAATGCAGTGACTCTATTGGGATTCCTAAAGAGTCGTGATATAGAGGGTTGAAAGAAGCTATGTCAGGCGTGCGCCTTTCAAACATCTCCCATGCTATTCAAACCTATGTCGAGACTAATTGCTTCTCTATTTCGAGAGTATGTCGGTCACGGAATCGGTCAAGACTTACATGAGGACCCATAAAATCCTCATTTCGGTCCAACTGATAAAGGTCCTCAGTTAAAGCCTGGTTCTACAAAATGGTGAATACTTGATGCAGAATTGTAAGACTTATGAGGATAATTGGACTGGAGTAATGTTGACGGAAAGATGTGCACCTTTAATAGGTTCACGCATAGAGAAGGGAGAATCACTTTAATGGCGAAAGATGATGTAATTGAAGTAGAAGGCACAGTACAAGAGACTTTGCCAAATGCAATGTTTAAGGTAGAATTAGAAAATGGTCATACTGTTTTAGCTCATGTATCCGGTAAAATTCGTATGCACTTTATTCGCATTTTGCCTGGAGATAAAGTTACGGTTGAGCTTTCCCCGTATGATCTAACTCGCGGCAGAATCACATACCGGTTCAAATAATCCGGTTACGCTCCGATCTGTATAAGGAGGTTAGATAGCAATGAAAGTCAGACCATCAGTCAAACCAATCTGCGAAAAGTGTAAAGTTATCCGCAGAAAAGGTAAAGTAATGGTTATTTGCGAAAACCCTAAACATAAACAAAAACAAGGCTAAATAGAAGGAGGTGCACTCAAGCATGGCACGTATTGCTGGAGTAGATATTCCCCGTGACAAACGTATTGTTATCTCATTAACATATATATATGGTATTGGAAAACAAACAGCGATCAAGATTCTTGCAGAAGCAGGCGTTTCTGAAGAAACTCGCGTTCGTGACTTAACGGAAGACGAATTGAACAAAATTCGTGATATCATTGACAAGCTTAAAGTAGAAGGCGACCTTCGTCGTGAAATCTCCCTAAACATCAAACGTTTAATGGAAATCGGTTCTTACCGTGGTTTACGTCACCGTCGTGGTCTTCCTGTTCGCGGTCAAAATACAAAAAACAATGCTCGTACGCGTAAAGGACCTCGTCGTACTGTAGCTAACAAGAAAAAATAATTAGTAAAGGAGGTTACTTTTCATGGCACGTAAAACTAATACACGTAAACGTCGTGTGAAAAAGAATATAGAAACTGGTATTGCACATATTCGTTCAACATTCAATAACACTATCGTTACGATCACTGACTCTCATGGTAATGCTATTTCTTGGTCAAGTGCTGGAGCTCTAGGATTCCGTGGATCTCGTAAATCCACTCCATTTGCTGCACAAATGGCTGCTGAAACAGCTGCTAAAACATCAATTGAACATGGTATGAAAACTCTTGAAGTTACAGTTAAAGGACCTGGTGCTGGACGTGAGGCTGCCATTCGTGCACTTCAAGCTGCTGGCCTAGAAGTAACTGCAATTAAAGATGTAACTCCAGTTCCACATAACGGATGCCGTCCACCAAAACGTCGCCGTGTTTAATTTTTCTGTATAGATTTTGTATTCCTGTCAATAATGGGATATAATACTGAGTTTGCGTTCTTACAGAGGATTAATTTTCAGTTGTTGCGCACAGCGGGAACGTATACATGGGGAATTTCGGTTTAAGTGACTTCGTTTACTTGCCGGGGTTTTGACGTTTTGAAGGAGGGTTTATTGATGATCGAAATAGAAAAACCAAAAATCGAAACGGTTGAAATCAACGACGATACCAAGTACGGTAAATTCGTCGTAGAGCCACTAGAGCGTGGGTATGGTACTACATTGGGTAACTCCTTACGTCGTATTCTTTTATCCTCACTCCCAGGTGCTGCTGTCACAGCTATACAAATTGATGGAGTGCTACATGAGTTCTCAACAATTGAAGGCGTCGTGGAAGATGTAACATCTATCATTCTTAATGTGAAAAAACTAGCTCTTAAGATTTACTCTGATGAAGAGAAGACGCTGGAAATTGACGTTCAGGGTGACGGAGTCATCACGGCTGCTGATATCACTCATGATAGTGATGTAGAAATTCTTAATCCGGATTTATATATTGCTACAATTGGTAAAAACGGTCATATGCGTATGCGTTTATCTGCACGTCGCGGCCGCGGCTACACTCCTGCTGTTCAAAACAAGAGAGAAGACCAGCCAATTGGTGTAATTCCAATCGATGCTCTTTACACTCCGGTTTCACGCGTATCTTTCCAAGTTGAAAATACACGTGTTGGACAGTTGTCTAACTTTGACAAGTTAACGTTTGATGTTTGGACTGATGGCAGTACTGGTCCGCAAGAAGCGGTAGCACTTGGAGCTAAGATTTTAACAGAGCATTTAAATATCTTTGTTGGTTTAACCGATGAAGCTCAAAATGCTGAAATCATGGTTGAAAAAGAAGAAGATCAAAAAGAAAAAGTTCTTGAGATGACGATCGAAGAATTAGACCTTTCTGTTCGTTCTTACAACTGCTTGAAACGTGCTGGAATCAATACCGTTCAAGAGCTAGCTCATAAAACGGAAGAAGATATGATGAAAGTACGTAATCTAGGTCGTAAATCACTTGAAGAAGTGAAAGCGAAACTAGAAGAATTAGGCTTAGGTCTTCGTAAAGACGACTGATAACATGGCGGAATCAATCCATTATGTTGTGAGCCTTGTTATTGACACACAATATAGAACTTCAACAAAGGAGGGAATCTCTAATGGGTTACAGAAAGTTAGGACGCACTAGCGCACAACGTAAAGCATTACTTCGTGATTTAGCTACGGATCTTATTATCCATGAGCGCATTGAAACTACTGAAGCACGTGCAAAAGAATTACGTTCTGTAGTAGATAAAATGATCACTCTTGGTAAACGTGGTGACTTGCATGCACGCCGTCAAGCTGCATCTTTCATCCGTAACGAAATCGCTGACGCTGAGAATGGCACAGATGCCCTTCAAAAACTATTCAGTGACGTGGCTCCACGTTATGAAGAACGTCAAGGTGGATACACTCGTATCATGAAAGTTGGTCCACGCCGCGGTGACGGTGCACCAGTCGTGGTTATTGAATTAGTTTAATAACAACGATGAAAAAGGGCGGGACAAATGAATATACTCACTTGTTCTATGCCCTTTTTCTTTTTTTTAATAGAAATTCTGTACTTTAGAAATTCGCATTGAGTGTTACGATGGCTGGCGGAACCTGTACATACGGGGAGCCTTCACGTCTAGCTCAAGCATCCCTTCCCGCTTTTGATAAGCGATTATAAGATATCCTGTTTTTCGTAACAGGTCCGCTGTTAGCTGCTCTTAATTTACCGAAAATTCTTTCGGTGGAAGGGGTGCAGCGTTTTTTTATATTTTCAGAAGGAAAAACTACTATATTTATATTGAGTGAGCAGAGCTTAGTTTAGGCGAGTGCAGTCGAGGATGAGGAGGGCCACATGGTGAAGAAGCTGGTTTCTTTAAATAATATTGTTTTTAAATATGAGGGTCAGTCTCGAAACGCCTTGGATGATGTTTCTTTTGATATTCATCAAGGGGAGTGGCTAGCGATTGTCGGACATAATGGTTCTGGCAAGTCGACATTAGCGAAGTTATTGAATGGCCTTCAGTTCGCTAACTCAGGTACCATTACGATTAATGATCAACTTTTG
Source organism: Peribacillus sp. SRI_006 (assembly GCF_057586375.1). Lineage (NCBI taxonomy): Bacteria > Bacillati > Bacillota > Bacilli > Caryophanales > Bacillaceae > Peribacillus > Peribacillus sp. SRI_006. The sequence continues at coordinate 49,363 of NZ_JBYCZT010000024.1, forward strand.
ACAGAAGAATCCGTTTGGGATGTACGCCAGAAAATTGGCATGGTTTTTCAAAACCCAGATAATCAATTTGTAGGCACTACAGTTCAGGATGATGTGGCTTTTGGTTTAGAAAACGCCGGTGTTTCTCAGCAGGTTATGGTGGAGCGTGTTCATGGTGCGTTAAATAAGGTTAAGATGAATGCCTTTCTTAATCAAGAGCCGCACCATCTATCCGGCGGTCAAAAGCAAAGAGTGGCCATTGCAGGTGTAATAGCCTTGCAGCCAGACATAATCATCTTAGATGAAGCAACCTCCATGCTTGACCCAAGAGGCCGTGAAGAAGTGCTTGAAACAGTTAGGGAATTAAAACAGGAAAACGAGATCACTGTCATATCAATCACCCATGATCTTGAGGAAGCTGCGAAAGCTGATCGAATGATAGTCATGAACCAAGGTCGGTTATATCGTGAAGGTTCGCCTCAGGATATTTTTGAGTTAGAGGAAGAATTGATTGCTCTTGGTCTGGATATTCCCTTTTCAGTGAAACTAACCAAGGAGTTACAAAAAAATGGTGTTCGTGTAGTTGATGGGCATTTGACAGAGGAAGAGTTGGTGAAGGATTTATGCGAATTACACTCGATGATGTAGAATACCGCTATCAGGTGAATACTCCTTTTGAACATCTAGCCCTTCATGATGTCAATATTTCAATGGAGCCGGGAACCTATACCGCAATCATCGGGCATACAGGGTCCGGGAAATCCACGCTACTGCAGCATTTGAATGCTCTTTTAAAACCGACGAAGGGTCGGGTTTTCATTGGGGATCGGACGATTGAAGCAGGAAGAAAAGAAAAGGCTTTGCGGCCCATAAGACAAAAGGTCGGAATTGTTTTTCAGTTTCCGGAACATCAGTTATTTGATGAAACGGTTGAAAAGGATATATGTTTCGGTCCTATGAATTTTGGCGTTTCTGAAATCGATGCAAAGAAACTGGCCAGGAAAGCCATCGCGCAAGTCGGATTGAATGAGGAAGTTCTTGAAAAGTCTCCATTCGACTTATCCGGCGGACAGATGCGACGGGTGGCCATCGCTGGGGTACTTGCCATGGAGCCGGAAGTATTGGTGCTTGATGAGCCCACAGCGGGACTGGATCCGCGAGGACGCAAAGAAATCATGGATATGTTTTATGATCTGCATAAAGCAAGGGGCATTTCAACGATTCTGGTGACCCATAGCATGGAGGATGCAGCCAAGTACGCGGATGACATCATCATCATGCATAAGGGTACGGTGTTCAAAAAAGGAACCCCCCAGGAAATTTTCTCAGAGCCGGAACAATTAATGGAGCTAGGCCTGGATGTTCCTGATACGGTCCGCTTTCAGCTAAAGCTCCAGAAGGAACTTGGTGTTCGATTTGATCATCCATGTCTTAATATCGGTGATTTAGCGATAGAAATAGATAAAGCCATGAAACGGGGGAACCGCTGATGCTGGATAAAATGATTATCGGGCGTTATGTCCCTTCAAATTCATTGATGCACAAGATGGACCCAAGGGCTAAACTGCTCCTCGTGTTCCTGTTTGTTTGTGTTGTCTTTTTGGCGAATAATGTCGTTTCTTACGGTTTGCTTGCTGTATTCACCATCCTTTTGATCAGTCTTTCCAAAATACCGCTTCGCTATCTTTATAATGGGTTGAAGCCAATCTTTTTCTTGATCGTATTTACATTCCTTCTCCATATATTGTTTACGAAGGAAGGGGAATTGCTTTTTGAATACGGTTGGTTTGAAATCTATGAAGGCGGTTTGATTCAAGGTTTTTTCATATCCATTAGATTTACTTTACTAATCCTTGTTACGTCACTTTTAACTTTGACGACATCCCCGATATCCATTACAGATGGGATGGAAGAGCTGTTGGGACCTTTGAAAAAGTGGAAGATGCCTGTACATGAACTGGCATTGATGATGTCCATTGCCCTTCGATTCATCCCGACGCTAATGGAGGAAACGGAAAAAATCATGAAGGCCCAAACTGCAAGGGGCGTTGACTTTTCATCTGGCCCGATAAAGGACAGGGTTAAATCGATTGTACCGCTGCTTGTTCCTTTATTTGTCAGTTCGTTCAAACGGGCTGAGGAATTGGCAACTGCCATGGAATCAAGAGGATACCGTGGCGGGGAAGGCCGCACGAAATATCGCCAATTGAACTGGAAGACGAGTGATAGTCTTTTGATGGTCTCAATCGGTGTTCTAACGTTCATGTTATTTTTATTACGTTCATAATAAGGAAGAGAACTATGCCAAAATATAAATGTGTGATCGCTTATGACGGCACGGATTTTGCTGGTTATCAGGTGCAGCCTGAGAAGCGCACCATACAAAGTGAATTCGAGGCAGTCTTGGCCCAAATGCATAAAGGCACAATTATAAAAGTGACTGCTTCAGGCAGGACAGACTCAGGGGTCCATGCAAAGGGGCAGGTACTTCACTTTGAATCGCCCCTTACATTCCCTACGGAAAATTGGGTAAAGGCGTTCAGCGCCCTTCTTCCGACCGATATCATCGTTCTGGAAGTCGACATCGTGCCTGACGATTTTCATGCAAGGTTCCATACGACCGGGAAAGAGTACCGTTATATCATAGCCCGCTCGAAACTGCGGGATCCGTTCCAGCGAAATTACGCTTATCATTATCCCTATCCATTAGATGGGGAGGCGATGAGGGAAGCAATCTCCTACTTGATCGGGACACATGACTTTACAAGTTTTTGTTCGGCTAAAACGGAAGTGGTCGATAAAGTTCGAACGATACAAGAGATGGATTTTGAAGAGAGCGATGGTTTCATGGTTTTCCGCTTCGTTGGCGAAGGTTTTTTGTATAATATGGTGCGTATTTTGGTTGGGACGCTCCTGGAAGTCGGCAGCGGCAAGATGTCACCCCGTGATATGGGCGGGATTTTGGACAAGAAGGACCGCAGCTTTGCAGGGAAAACAGCACCAGCCCAAGGCCTATATTTATGGAAAGTATTTTACAAATAAAATTATTTTCGAAGTGATACCAGTTTTTTTACAACTGGAAAACGAGATGAACTTAGTAATGGAGCGGTTTGACGCACACTGACCTTTTCATGGAGTTGCAGAAAGTGTTTTATAGACAACTTATCCTAGTGTAACATTCCCTTGACAATGAATATGGGAGAAGTTAATATAATATGGTATGTATTTTAATCCCACGATAAGCCCCGGAAGTTTATTGTGATTGAAAATAAATATAAAAAATTAAAAAGTTTTTTAGGAGGTTAACCATGCGTACGACATTTATGGCGAAAGCTAATGAAGTAGAACGTAAATGGTATGTGATTGACGCTGAAGGCAAAACTTTGGGTCGCCTTTCTACTGAAGTAGCATCCATCTTACGTGGTAAACATAAACCAACTTTTACACCGAACATTGACACTGGTGATCATGTAATTCTAATCAATGTTGAAAAAATCCACTTGACTGGTAAAAAATTGACTGACAAAATTTATTACCGTCACACTATGCATCCAGGCGGTCTAAAAACTAGAACTGCTCTTGAAATGCGTACAAACTACCCTGAGAGAATGCTTGAACTTGCTATCAAAGGTATGCTTCCAAAGAATTCTCTTGGTCGTCAAATCTACAAAAAATTACACGTATACGCTGGAGCTGAGCACCCACACGCTGCTCAACAACCAGAAGTATACGAATTACGCGGATAATTACTAAGGAGGTTACTATCTTGGCACAAGTTCAATATTATGGTACTGGTCGCCGTAAGAGCTCAGTAGCTCGTGTACGTTTAGTACCAGGCGAAGGTCGCATCGTTATTAACGGTCGTGACATCAATGAATATATTCCTTTTGCAGCATTACGTGAAGTTGTTAACCAACCACTAGTTGCAACAGAAACTACTGGAAATTACGACATTCTAGTAAACGTTAGCGGTGGTGGATATACTGGTCAAGCTGGAGCAATCCGTCACGGTATCGCTCGTGCATTGCTACAAGTTGATCCAGAATACCGTCCATCTCTTAAAACTGCTGGTTTACTAACTCGTGACCCACGTATGAAAGAACGTAAAAAATACGGTCTTAAAGGCGCACGTCGTGCACCTCAGTTCTCAAAACGTTAATCCTATTACCGTTTCGAAAGGCTCTCAACCATATTGGTTGGGGGTCTTTTTTTTGACCGGAAATATTAATAAAGCATATCCGTGATCTCCCGGATATGCTTTATTTTAAATACTTCAGTTAACAATCTTAGTTTTGAGATTCATCTTCACTTTTTTTGTTTGCGGCCTTTTTCGGCATGAAGCATGCTATTATTAACGCCACAAAAGATAAGGCTAGCATGAAAACATAGGCATCACTTGAGCCAAGGATGGAAGCTAATGCCTCTAGTTGTATAGCTGTAATGTTTTCATTTTCCATTGATAGCTCAGAGGCATGTGATGTTGCCTGCATAGTATATACTGTGATGATAACTGCTGTTCCGATGGCACCTGACAATTGGCGAATGGTATTATTTACAGCTGAACCATGGGAACCCAATTCTCTTGGTAAAGCATTCAACCCTGCTGTATTTAATGGCATGGTAATGAAGCTCAAACCAATTCGTAATATTATGGTACGAATCATGATATAGATATACGTCGTTGATTCGCTTATATCTATGACTCCCCACATCGAAACAATGATGAATACCAAACCTGTAATAAAGAGTGGTTTAGCACCGTATTTATCAAACATTTTACCTGTGACAGGGGATAAGAAGGCATTGATCACAGCTCCGGGTAATAGCAGTAAACCTGCTTCAAATGCTGTAAAACCTCGTCCATTTTGCAAGTAGATTGGTAAAAGGATTAAATCCGCATACATGATCATCGTAATTAGTACATTGATGAAGGATGTAAGCGTGAAAACTTTATACTAGAATACAGTTAAATTTAATAGTGGATCGCTCGATTTCATTTGTCGTATACAGAATAGAGTCGACACGATCATTCCGACGATTATTGCAGTGATGACAACCGGATCATCCCATCCCTTGCTTCCTGCGCTACTAAATCCAAATAATATACAGCCGAAACCAATCGTTGATAAAATGACACTTGTGATATCCAATTTTGCTTTTGTTGTCTCTGCAACATTCATTAAATATTTGAACGCTAGAACGAGGACGATTAGTAAGAATGGGATTAACCCAATGAATAGCCATCTCCATGAAACATATTCCATGATAAAACCAGATAAGGTCGGGGCTATGGCCGGGGCAAAAATTATCGCAAAGCCGATTGTCCCCATGATGCTTCCGCGCTTTTCGCTAGGATATAAATATAAAACAACCGTCATCATTAGAGGTATAATAATCCCGGCACCGATTGCTTGAATCATTCTGCCCGTTAACAGCACGCCAAAATTCCCCGCACACGCGCAAAGTACAGAACCGATGAACAAAAAGAACATCGAGCTAATAAAAAGCTGCCTTGTTGTAAACCGTTGCATTAAAAAGGCAGTGATTGGCACTAAAACACCGTTCACTAGCATAAACCCTGTAGATAACCATTGTACAGTTGCAGCCGTTACATCAAATACTTCCATTAATCCACTCAATGCAACATTTAATAAAGTCTGATTTAATGTTGATAAAAAACAGCCGGCAATCAGTACAATTACTAAAATTTTTTTATTTCTTTCAGTAATGTCCATCGTAAACCCCTTCATTTTTGACTTGCATTCTCAACACCGTGTCGATAAAATCGATGGTAACAAAAATATATGTTACTTACCATGAACAGTTTTCTTGAAAATGTTCACTAATCGACATAGAAATATATGCTGTTGAGAAAGTTAAAGAAAATCTATAAAGGAGATTAAAATGTCCATACCTAAAAAAGAAGATCCTCGTACAATTCGCTCAAGGGAAATGTTTAAAGACGCTGTCATTGCTCTCTTATGCGAGGACCCCATTATTTCGAATTTAACGGTCCGGGAAATCGCAGCCAAAGCAGGGCTGAATCGGACAACATTTTACCTGCATTATCAGGATATTCAAGATTTATTAACGCAAATCACCGATGAGATTCTAAATGAGCTATCTGAGAAAATTTTTGCTTTAATACATGCAAAAGACTTATCGGGAAAACAACAGCTAACACAATTGCTTGATTATTTATATATTCATCGAAATTATTTACTTATTTTATTTAAAACGAATCAGTTTGAAGAACAATTGTTTTCATTATTAAAGCAATTAGTAGAAATAAGAAGGAAGAATACCAAGAAGGATTTACCTGCTGATTATGTTGATATTGACATTAAAACGGCCTCATTGGTAGGCATTATAATATGGTGGTTAAGAAAGGGGCTTCATTTTAGTTCGGATTATATTGCCAATCAAATTTATTTAATGTACAGAGTGCAATGATTCTTAATCCGTTAGAATGAATTTGAATTTCATTAAGTCCTTTTAATGACCGGGTATAATATGACCACATCACGCTCCATGAACCCTTCTGCGTCATGATATAAATCCTTCCCAGCCTCCAGCCACAAAGCGATTTAACGCCGTGGGGAGGGTGCTTCGGATGTTGGGGATGGTAGGTCCCATTTGTTTACACATGAGTTTATTTGTGGAGTACAGAATTGTTTGTAAAATCGATATTTATTAAGTCTCTGTTTAGGAGTATGATAATACTTAAAAAAAAGAAAGAGGACTTCATATGAATTCAACATACTCACCGATTGAAACAACTAAAACAAAAGCCTTGGTCATCAATGCACTATTCATTGCGATAACCCTTGTAGCGACAATGTTCATCAACATCAAGCTCCCAATAATGGGTAATGGCGGCCTGGTCCATTTGGGGAACGTTCCCCTTTTTATAGCAGCCTTGGTATATGGCAAAAAAACAGGGGCGATAGCAGGCGCCTTCGGTATGGCCTTCTTCGATTTATTCTCTGGTTGGGCAGCATGGGCACCGTTTACATTCGTCATCGTCGGAGCAATGGGCTTTCTAGCCGGCCTTATATCTGAAAAGGTACCGGGCAAAAGAGAACTTGTATACACTTTGGCCGTTTCCGTTGCATTGATCATAAAAATCGTGGGCTATTATTTTACTGAAGTTATCCTTTACGGTAACTGGATCCAGCCATTCGGCTCCATCCCCGGAAACGTAATGCAGGTCGTAATAGCCGGAATAATCGTCGTGCCTCTAGCTGGCCGATTAAAGAAGAGGGCTGGACAGATATAAAGTGAAACGAATATAGGAAGCCATTCCAACTTTGTGTTGCACCAGCGACTGGATATTGTACTGTGCTTTATGAACCTCTGGCAGTTCATCCTGCTAAGTAGGTATGTATTTAAATAAATTCGCTATTATAAAATGTAATATCATGTTAGAAAAGGACATCCGTTTACCACGGATGTCCTTTTTATCGATAGATCACAAAGCTTGCTTGAATTTAAGGAAGAACTCGACATGAATAATCAGGTGTGATCAATGTAAGGCATGCGCAGTGAGCTGCCCAAGTCGCAAGGTCCGCCTCGGGTAGCATCCTAAATTAACGGGTTACGGGTGATAGTATCAATTTTTTCTGCGAGTAAATATCATCCGAAATGTTTGGGCTGTCCTTTTAAGCTTCTTATGGAAGATAGCATATGAAGGCATTTCAATTACCTGTTGAGCCTATCCTCATTATTTTTTGCCAATGGAATAAATGAATGGTTCAAAATAGAACGCTAAAACTAAATTATGTCTTGGGAAATAATTTTGGGAAATGGGGAATTGCCCCGGAGGTGAATTATGGCTGTGATATTAGGTTTACAGGAGATGCAAAGGGAAAGGCAATTGAAGTTCGAACGCAGGTTGCTCAGGGAACTTTCTATCGAGGATATGAAGGGGAGGATTCAGCGTTACTTTGGACAGGATTTGATGGATGTTTTGGAGGAAGGCTACTTCGATGTTGCCATCGAAGCTTATTTATTAGGAGCGAACTATAGTAAGTTTGGCTATTATGGGGAGTCGGAAGATGATGTACGGTCCAGGTGCTGGAAGGAAGAGAAGTTTTTGGTCGATACTCTTTTTAACTTTATTTTGTATTGGCGGGAAGTTACAGCGAATAACGCTTTCGATGAAGGATTGTTTTATTGTTGTGAAGGATTTGTAGGGGATTGGTGGTTGGACGGTTTTAAGACTGGAGAGAAACGATATAAAATGAAACTGCATTAAGAAGGCAAAATCCCATTCCTTGTTCTAATTCCATGGTTTGTCCCATACTTTTTAGTATAGAGATCATGGAAGGGGAACGGTCATGCGCAGAAAGCTGAAATATACAGGAATCGCAATGGGATTGTTTGTCCTTTTTTTAATTGTGACTTTTAAATTCGTAGAAGATGATTCTTGGGACTCCTGGAACCTTCCGTTGGCAGGGAAGGTCATCATTCTGGATGCAGGTCACGGGGGAATGGACGGCGGAGCAAATGTACAAGAGATAATGGAAAAGGAAATTGCCCTTTCCGTTTCATTAAAGGTCAGGGACTATTTGCAGGAACAAGGTGCACTTGTCATCATGACCCGTGAGAAGGATGAGGATCTGGCACAGGGTAATACAAAGGGGATCCGCCAGCGAAAACAGGAGGACTTACGGAATCGGGTAAAAATGATCAATGATTCGGAAGCGGACTTATTCTTAAGCATTCATCTGAACTCTTTTCCATCGGCGTCATCGAAAGGTGCCCAAACCTTTTATACAAGCAGGTTTGAGGAAAATGAACAGGTGGCTAAATTCATTCAGACTGAAATCATCAGAAACCTGGAAAATACAAAGCGTGATGCAAGAACGATCAATCATGTGTATTTGATGAATTATGCTAAGAAACCAGGAGCGCTTGTGGAAATTGGCTTTCTTTCCAATTCTGAGGAAAGGGAACGCCTTATCAGCGATAAATACCAGGAAAAGATTGCCAGTTCAATTTATATGGGGATTTTACGGTACTTCACAGAAGAAAAACTATCGGATGACGAGTGATGTCGGGGTCTTGTAAGGTACAAGGCCTTTTTATCATGGGGAAATAATCTGGCCCAGCATACAAGGCAGATAATAAGTTTTCTTTCGGTAATATGTTATACTGAAAAATGGGAAAATAAAATTCAAAGGGGTGCTCGACTTGTTAACAGAAGAGAAAGTACTGAATTTATTAAAGGATCTTAAAGACCCTTTTCTACATAAAAACCTTGAAGAGACAAATGGAATTATAGAAATCAAAATAAAACCTGAAAAGAATCATGTAAGCGTTAAACTTGCGATTGCGAAAACGGGGACTGCCGAGCAAATGCAAATGCAATCCGAAGTCGTGGACTTGCTGAAAACGAACGGAGCAGAATCGGTAGGCATCCGCTTCACGGAACTTTCAGAAGAGGAATTAGCCAAGCATCGTGAAAGCATTCCCCAGGGTGAGGCGGACCAAGGTTTGCTTGGACCTAACAGTAAGACTCAATTCATCGCGATCGCCAGTGGTAAAGGCGGAGTGGGAAAATCTACGATCTCAGTGAATTTTGCCACTTCACTTGCTCGTCTAGGCAAAAAGGTCGGACTGGTTGATGCCGATATTTACGGATTCAGCGTACCTGATATGATGGGGATAACAAAACGACCGGTTGTTCGCGGGGAAAAAATCATTCCTGTAGAACGGTTTGGCGTTCAAGTTATCTCAATGGGCTTTTTTGTAGAGGATAACGCGCCGATCATCTGGAGAGGGCCGATGCTGGGTAAAATGCTTAACAGTTTCTTTAATGAAGTGGAATGGGGAGATTTGGACTATTTGGTCCTTGACTTACCGCCGGGTACAGGCGATGTTGCATTGGACGTGCATACGATGCTCCCTTCATGTAAAGAAATCATTGTTACGACACCGCATCCGACTGCAGCCTTCGTTGCTGCAAGAGCTGGTGCCATGGCCATCAAGACAGAACACGAAGTCATTGGTGTCATAGAGAATATGTCATTTTTCGAAAGTAAAACGACCGGTGAAAAGGAATATGTATTCGGAAAAGGCGGCGGAAAGAAGCTTGCAGAAGAGCTTCGTACAGAAGTTTTAGGTCAACTTCCCCTGCAACAGCCAGATTGGAACGAAGAGGACTTTGCTCCATCCATTTACGCAGCGGACCATAGGCTTGGCAGGATTTACGAAGATATTGCTAAAAAGGTCATTGAAAAACTGCAATAAAAAGAAGGCTGATTCCAATTGGGAATCAGCCTTTTTTCATTCTTTTTACTTTTTCTCCTTCTCGGCCGCCTTTGTGGCTGCTTTATCCAATTTCTCTTGCATTTTCGCTTGGACGAGAGGACTTTCCATGGTCTCGATGATCAGCTCTTTATAGACCGATCGCATTTCCTTGGTTTTTAATAATTTATTCATTTCTTTTTCCATATCCGGTTCTTTCATTATATCCATGAGCATTCCACGATACTGAGGATCAGCAGTTAAGTCCTTCAATACCTTTTTATGTTCGTCTTCTAATGCTTTAGCATAAGCGGAAGCAAATTCAGGATCATTGAATGTCTTTTTCCAAAATTCCTTCCCTTTATCTGAAGTGACCATATCTTCAATGGATTTCTTAATGGCATCCGAATCCATAATGAGTTCAGCTTTCGTTTTATCATCAGTAATGATTTCCTGGATGGCCTTTTTTCCATCATCTGTCTTCAAGATATCGACGACCATTTTCTTTGTCTCTTCGTACTCCATTTTTTCTCCGCCTGCCCCATTTTGAGCACAACCGGAACAAACGAGTAAGAATGACGTGAAAAGCAAAGCAACTCCCACTCTCATACGCAGGGCCCCTTTCATCCTTCTTACTGTTAATATGGTTCCAATCGGCGATATTATTCCTTGGTGGAATAAGTGGATTTTTCCAAATTTGGTTGGTACAATTAAGGATATGAAATAGAAATGTATGGAGGAAAACAATGAACAGCCGTAATTTAGTTAAATTGTTTTTAACAACATTGCTTATAGGTGGCGTAACTGGCGGAGTTGTAGGGTTCTTGGCTCGATGGAGTGAGTTTAAGCCTTATTTTTCTTCTTTTGAAGTCAGTGCCATCCTATCAACTTTTATTTGGTTATTCGGTGTTGGATTAATTTTCAGTGTCATAAGCCAAGCCGGCTTTTTTGCCTATTTAACAATACATCGTTTTGGTCTGGGGATATTTAAAAGCGCTTCCTTATGGAATGCCGTTCAACTTGTACTCATTCTTTTTGTTGTATTCGATCTTGTTTACCTGCGATATCTTAGCTTTGGTTCAGGCGAGGGAATCAGTTCGTATATCGTGTTAGCATTGGTTGTATTGGCCGCAGGGCTTATTACAGCTTATTTCAAAATGAAACAAACGAATAAACAGTCCTTCATACCGGCCTTGTTTTTCATGGTCGTGGTCACGGTATTGGAGTGGGTCCCTGTCCTGAAAACCAATGATGAAGGCTGGCTTTACTTCATGCTGTTTCCATTGCTAGTCTGCAATGCTTATCAATTATTGGTCCTTGGTAAATTGATTGAAATTTCACAAAAGGAATTGGCCGATAGAAGAGAGCGTAAGCAAACTCCAGCAAAGGGAAAGATGAAAGCCGGTCAATTAGGTAAAGGCAGCTAACCAATATGTAGGCCGGACCTTACATAAAGAAGTCAAAACAGAAAAACTGAGTACTAAAGGTTCAGGGAGACCATTAGTACTCAGTTTTTTAAGTTAGCGGACTTCCTCACTGCTTGCCGAGGAATTGGAAATCATCTCTGAAACGTTAACGAAGTTTAAATTTTTTGATCGAAGTTCACTTAATAACTCCGGTAATGCTTTATTCGTTTGTTTTGCTGAGTCTGAAGCATGTAATAAAATGATATCACCTTTTTGGGCCTTGGTGATGTTCTGTATGATCCGATCCACACCTGGATTGGTCCAATCCTTCGAATCGATGCTCCAATGGACAACGGTATATCCGAATTTCTCACTGATCTTCAAGAGTCGTTTATCAAAGTGGCCGGTGGGAGCGCGTAAAAGTTCTATATTCTTTACATTAAGTTTTTTAAATGCTTCCTGGGCTTTAGAAATATCCCGGATGATTTCTTGATCTTCCATTTCGGTATAATCCTTATAATCGTAACCAAGCATGCCGATTTCATATCCTTCTTTCACAATTTCAGCTACTATGTCAGGGTGGCGTTCTGCCCAGGATCCCGAAAGGAAAAAAGTGGCCGATTTAATCTTTTCTCTTTTTAATGTCTCTATTATCGGAGCGGCTTTCTCATCACCCCAGCCAATATTGAACGTGATCGCAACATTCTTTTCACCTTTATAAACCGCTTTCGGCCCATCCTCCGTTGAAAAAACGGGGGCATGAAGAATGTTTTGTACAAAAAGAAACCAAGCGGTAAAAAGTGCGGTAAGCAAAATTAACGAATAATACTTGATGTTCTTGGCTTGAAGCACCATGAAAAATTTCATTAATCCATCCCCTTGTCCAAAGTACTCTTGTCTTCAAATTTATGCGCGAGGATTATTGTTATGCAAAAAAACGGGTCGAAAATTCATAAATTTGATGGGAATGGGGAAAGATGTCTGATGGAGGTGTGAACCATGCTCGGTTTATTGATCAATGACAAAGAAAAAATGGAATTGGAGTACCTTTTAAAAAGAGAGATGGATGAAATACTATTCGATTTGCAGGATGACAGAATCGATCACATAGTCAAAAGGGCAATAAACGAGAAATATAACATCCTTTTCAGGCTGTTTAAAAGGGTGAGCACCGAGGAGGAAATCCTAATGTATATGAAGGGGAAATCGAATTTATCCAAGTGGAATCAGTCATGAAATTTAAAAGTGAATTAAATTCAAAAAACCTATTGACTATTGATTTATACGCTGGTATATTATAAAAGTTGCTGCAACGTCAAAGCATTTGAAAAAGAATGATAAAAACTTTTTTTAAAAAAGTTATTGACGAAGTGGTAATAAGATGTTAAGATATTAAAGTCGCTAAGAGAGACGGCGAACAAATTGCTCTTTGAAAACTGAACAAAACAAAGCGCCAACGTTAAATTTTAAGTGAGCACACACTAAAAAAGCAAATGAGCAAGTCAAACATTTCTTCGGAGAG
>NZ_JBYCZT010000025.1:0-56875 GCF_057586375.1 Peribacillus sp. SRI_006
CTTTCGGAACAGCTTATTTATAATAACATTTTCATTACTGCAAGTCAACAACTTTTTTAAAACTTTTTAAAGTTTGTAATCTGTTTGCAACTCGTTCGTAACGACAGATATAAATATAACACCATTACGTTAACTGTGCAATACCTTTTATAAAGTTTTTTTGAGATAATGTTGTTTTTCTTTTAAACCCTAGAATCCACTCTATTGAAAGGCATGAAATTATAATTAAAAAACAAAAACCGAATTGGACTTACCAGGATCAGGAGCTACGCCCATGATCCCAGCCATCCGAATTCGGCCCTGCAATCAAAACCATTTTGCTTATATTTAGCGATGTCTCATTAAAGGGAATAACAGGACGTCACGTATGGAAGGAGAATTGGTCAATAGCATAACCAAACGGTCAACACCAATTCCAAGTCCGCCAGTCGGCGGCATTCCGTATTCTAATGCCTCCAAGAAATCTTCATCCATTTCATGAGCTTCATCATTACCTTGCTCTCGTTCTTTCAATTGAGCTTCAAAGCGTTGACGTTGATCAATTGGATCATTAAGTTCAGTGAAGGCATTTGCGTGCTCCCTACCTACTATGAATAACTCAAAACGATCTGTGAAACGGGAATCTTCCGGATTTTTCTTTGCTAAAGGAGAGATTTCCACTGGATGCCCATAGATGAATGTAGGTTGAATTAACTTATCTTCGACCTTTTGTTCAAAGAATTCATTTACGATATGGCCGAACTCCATGGATTCCTTAACTTCAATCCCATTTTCTTTAGCAAGCTGCTGGGCTTCTTCTTTACTCATTTCAGTCCAGAAGTCCACACCGGTATATTCTTTTACAGCGTCAACCATGTGAAGTCGTTTCCATTCCGGTTTTAACTCTATCTCATACTCCCCATACTGGATGGTAGTCGTCCCAAGAACTTCTTGAGCTATATGGGCAATCAAGTTTTCCGTTAAGCTCATGATATCTTGGTAATCCGCATAAGCTTCGTACAATTCGATCAATGTGAATTCAGGATTATGCCTTGTGGACACCCCTTCATTTCTGAAAACCCGGCCAATTTCATAAACTTTCTCCAATCCGCCAACGATCAAGCGTTTTAGATGAAGTTCAATGGCAATCCTTAAATTCAAAGGCATATCCAAAGCATTATGGTGAGTAAGGAAAGGTCGTGCAGCTGCTCCACCAGCAACAGAGTGCAATAGCGGCGTCTCCACTTCAAGGTATCCATGATCATCCAAATACCTTCTCATGGCTTGTACAATGCGACTGCGCATGATCAACGTATTTTTGCTTTCTTCATTTGTAATTAAATCAACATAGCGTTTCCTGTAACGCTCTTCAACATCCTTCAAGCCATGAAATTTATCAGGCAACGGGCGAAGCGCTTTAGCAAGGAACACATATTCTTTAGCTTTAATGGAAAGTTCCCCGACTTTCGTTTTGAAGATAACGCCAGTTACCCCTACAAGATCACCAAGATCCGTTTGGTTGAAAATTTGGTAAGAATCTTCCCCTATGTTATCCAAACGGACGTAGATTTGGATTTGGCCGCTAATATCCTGGATATGGGCAAATCCCGCTTTTCCTTTTCCGCGCTTCGTCATGACACGGCCAGCTATCGTAACTTCAATTTCTTTTTCTTCAAGATCTTCTTTTTCTAATTCACCATAAGCACTGATTAACTCTTGCGTGTTATGTGTGCGCTCGAATCTGCTGCCGAAAGGGTCTAGTCCATTATCCATCATCGCTTGCATTTTATCGCGTCTTACCTGCAGTTGGTCATTCAATTCTTCATGACTCACGAAAATCATCTCCATCTTTATTAATAAATGCCTTATATAATTAATCAGAAATTCTTTTGCATACATATTTATTCTTACATAAAGTAAAGGAATTCAACAGCTTTTTATCATAAAACATTGTTTATGTACATATAAAAACTGCCAGGATTTCTGGCAGTTTAAGATAAGCGTATTATAGGAAAATAGGAAGGTAATGTCAAACATCAGACCATTTGGATATTTTGTTGCTTCGCTTCAATATCATCAACAAGTCCATAGAGAAGCTTCACAACATCTTCCCTTGTTTCACAATCATTAATTCCTTTGCGTGCCGTAGCATTCCCTTTAACACCCTTTAAATACCAAGAAGCATGCTTACGCATTTCACGAACGGCGACATTTTCATTTTTCAACGCAATCAGACGATCCATATGAAGCACGCAAACATCCATCTTTTCACGAACTGAAGGCTCATCCATCAGTTGACCGGTTTCAAGATATTTTACAGTCCGGTAAATCATCCACGGGTTACCTAGAGCTGCACGGCCGATCATGACTCCATCAACACCCGTTTCCTTCAGCATTCTTTCCGCATCCTGTGGAGTTTCCACATCACCGTTACCGATAAGGGGAATATTAATTGATTTCTTCACTTCACGGATGATGTCCCAGTTAGCTTTTCCTTCATACATTTGAACACGTGTTCTGCCATGCATGGAAACAGCTTTACCACCTGCGCGTTCAACAGCCTGAGCATTTTGAATCGCAAAAACGTGTTCATCATCCCAGCCTATGCGCATTTTTACCGTTACCGGCTTTTCAACAGCATCAACCACCGCTGAAACCATCTCATAAATTTTGTTTGGATCGAGAAGCCACTTCGCACCCGCATCACATTTAGTGATTTTAGGGACAGGGCAGCCCATGTTGATATCAATGATGTCAGCTGTTGTATTTTTATCTACAAATTGCGCAGCTTCAACCAAGGATTTCTTCTCACCGCCAAAGATTTGCAAACTTAACGGCTTTTCTCTTTCATCTATATAAAGCATATTCATCGTTCTAGCATTTTTAAGAACGATTCCCTTGTCACTGACCATCTCCGCACAAACAAGACCAGCACCAAATTCCTTGACAGTCAAGCGGAATGCCGAGTTACAGACTCCCGCCATCGGGGCCAGCACTACCTGGTTCTTCATTTCTATATCGCCTATTCTTAACACGTTGTGACCCCCTATAACATTCTTTCATTTATCCTCAGGTGGCTGAAGCTCCTCAATGGAAATATGAAGAATTTCCGCCACTTCCAGTAAAAATGCTTCTGAAGGGTTACGGTTCCCTCGTTCAACTTCTCCCAGCAAGGAAACGGAAACACCTATCTCCCTCGCAAACCCTTCCTGGGTATAACCCTTTAACTTTCGAAAAGCGCGAATACGCCTTCCCCATTTTTCACCTTCCATAATCGAACTCCTTCTTTATCCGAAATCTGTTCAAGCAGGTCGCTCAAAGGTGCACGCATTTGCGGAAGTGATATATCTGGGTCCACTTCCATTAAAGGCACGATAACAAAAGCCCTCTCGCGCATACGAGGGTGCGGGACTGAAAGAATCTCTGTCTCAATATTTTCATGATTATATAACAAAATGTCAAGGTCTAAAGTACGAGGACCCCACCTGATTTCCCTTTTTCTCCCTAAATCCTGTTCAATTTTCATACAAGCGTGAAGTAATTGTTCGGGTTCTAAATCGGTTTTCACTTTAAGGACAGCATTTAAAAAACAGTCCTGGTCTTCATATCCTATCGGATCCGTTTCATATAAAGAGGAGCATGACACCAATTTGATATGCGGGCTTTCAGACAATAATTGGAAAGCCTTTCGGAATGTTTCAAGGCGATCACCTAAGTTCGACCCTATTGAAAGGTAAGCAATATTTCTCACAATCAGCGTCCCCTTACAATCTCTATAGCAACCGAATCATAGTGACCTGCTATTGGAGGATCTGGTTTATAAACCTTGACGGTGCATGTCTCGATGGAAGAATATTTATTAAGCAGTTCAGAGGCGATTTTTTCAGCGACAGCTTCCACTAACTTAAAAGGTTCTCCCTCAACAACATTTTTACACACTTCATATAACTCGCCATAGTTGATTGAGTCTTCAAGGTTGTCACTCTTTCCTGCCTTGGCTAAATCAGTCTGGACGATTAAATCCACTTTAAATCGCTGACCAAGCTTCGTTTCTTCCGGAAAAACTCCATGATAACCGTAAAACTCCATTTTATTCACATATATCTTATCCATATCTCATTCACCTTTTCCTAATAGAGCATCCATCATCTTTGCAGTCCGTGCCATTTCCTTCACATCATGTACGCGAACCATTTGACAGCCTTGTTGAATGCCATGACAGATTGTGGCGGCCGTTCCTTCCATTCGCTCACTAGGCGGCAGGTCCAGAACATGTCCAATCATGGACTTTCTTGATGTGGCTAACAGAACTGGATAACCTAACGATACCAGCTTATCAAGATTCCTCATCATTTCTAAATTTAACTTTAAATCTTTCGCAAAGCCAATTCCTGGATCGAGTATGATGTTTTCATCCTTGACACCTGCATCCTTCACCAACATGATGCTTTCGAATAAATCTTGAAGTACATCCCGAACAAAATGTCCATATTCCATATTACCCCTGTTATGCATCAAGATGATCGGCACCTTATATTCCGCAGCAACCTTCGGCATCAAGGAATCGGCTTTACCTCCCCAAATGTCATTTAATATATGGGCTCCTGCTTTTACCGCCGCTTCCGCCACTCTTGATTTATACGTATCGACCGATATTGGGACCTCAATATTACGGGATATGGCCTCTATAATCGGGGCGACTCTCTCTATTTCCTCTTCCTCCGATATCCTCTCATAATTAGGTCGGGTGGACTCTCCGCCTACATCCAATATATCCGCTCCATCGTTGACCATCCGTTCGGCATGCTTCAAAGCAGCATCTATCCGATTATATTTCCCGCCATCCGAAAAGGAGTCCGGCGTAACATTCAAAATCCCCATAATTAAGGTTTTATTGCTGTAATCCAAATCAAATGAACCGCACTTTATTTTTGACGCTCCAGCTAATGACATCCAACGTTCTCCTTCACTTAAAGAAATCTATATATACGAGTTTACCCATTTACACAGGCATAGTGCAAGCTCCATGAAGATTCGGAACACTTCTGCAAACATTACTGCAAAAAGAAAAGCAAAGCCCCTAAGGAACTTCGCTTCTCATTTTTAGTGTCTTGTCTTACTCAAAGTTATATAATGGCGTACTTAAGTAGCGTTCACCATTACTTGGTATGATGGCAAGTACCTTTTTGCCTTTTCCCAGTTTGTCAGCCACTTTAACGGCAGCTGCGATTGCACCTCCAGAAGAAATTCCGCCAAGGATTCCTTCTTCTTTTGCTGCGCGGCGTGCATAATCAAAGGATTCCTCTGTATTGACTTGAATGATTTCGTCATAGAGATCTGTATTCAATATAGTTGGAATGAAGCCTGCTCCGATTCCTTGGATTTTATGAGGTCCTGGAGTCCCTCCCGATAATACTGGGGAATCCGCAGGTTCAACAGCGTAAATTTTAATGTCAGGGAATTTCTCACGCAGGACTTCACCGGCACCTGTAATGGTTCCGCCAGTACCGATTCCGGCAACGAATGCATCCAGGCCTTCATCTCCAAAGGCTTCAACGATTTCAGGGCCTGTAGTGTTCCGATGTACTTCAGGGTTGGCTTCGTTTTCGAATTGCTGTGGAATGAAGTAACCTTTTTCTTTAGAAAGCTCAGTCGCCTTTGCGATTGCACCCTTCATTCCTTCTGGCCCAGGAGTAAGAACTAATTCTGCGCCATAAGCGCGAAGCAAGTTACGGCGTTCCAAGCTCATCGTCTCCGGCATAACCAGAATTGATTTATAGCCCTTTGCCGCAGCTACCATCGCCAGGCCTATTCCAGTATTTCCGCTTGTAGGTTCAATGATCGTATCACCTGGTTTAAGGGTACCATTTTTTTCTGCCGCTTCGATCATCGCAAGGGCGATACGGTCTTTTACACTGCTGCCTGGGTTAAAATACTCAAGTTTCAAATAAATATCTGCACTGTTTTCATTTTGAAGCTTGTTTAACTTAACAATAGGTGTTTGTCCAATTAAATCGATTACAGAATTAGCTATACGTGCCATTTTCTCCACTCCCTTATCATTTCAATACCGAGTATGTTTATTGGTTTTATAATTTTAAAGTTACCAGTTTTAATAGTTCATTGTCAATGATTATATACTATATTCTAAATTTTCTCACACAACCATTGACCTACTTTTCTTCCTTCAATCCATAAAACCATTCTACATCAAATTCGTCCCAGAAAATTTTCCCTGAGACCGGTGCCTGAATCTGTTCAAGAGCTATTTGGCGGCGAATCTTGTCTTTAACTTCATCATATTCATATTGCTTGCCCTCTATTCTTTCATGCAGGTAGAGAACGGCCCAGCCATCCTCCGTTTGGATTGCATCACTCCACTTTTTAACCTTTAATTTCTCGGCAGCGGTAATGTATTCCTTGGATACTTGCTCGTTATCCTGTGATATATAACCCATGTCGCCCCCTTGATTGGCAGTAAATTCATCAAGGGACTTTTCCATCGCCAAGACTTCAAAGGAGACACCTTTCTCCAGTTCACGTATGACTTGGTCTGCCTGCTTTTTTGTAGACGTGGTAATATGGGAAATATGGAAAGCAGTAGGGATTCTATAGATATCCTTATTATTATCATAATAATTCCGCATTGCCGTTTTGGAAACCGAAACGTCCTTGGTGAGGAGCTTCTCGAGGAGGAGACTCGACTGAATTTCCTGCCTCAATTGATCGTTACTTTTATTAAGGTTCTGACCGGCAGTCCCATACATCGTTTTCATCATTTTAAGTTCACGATCTAGCTCTTCATCCGAAATTTTCACTTTGTATTTTTCAGCTGCCTGTTTCACTACCTCTTTATCGACCATTTCCTCAAGTACATCTTCCCCATATCTTTTTTCAAGCTCATTCATCCATGCGTCCCGGGAAATATCCTTCGACCCGACCTTCGCGGCCGTTTCTTCCCCAATGACGGTTTTTGAAATGATTAGTGGTTTTATGACAAAGATAATGATAGTCAATAGGTTCAACAAGGCAAGGCCAGCAATAATCGCCCGAAGCTTGTGTTTTGGCAAACCCTTATCCCCCGTACATTATTTTTTGGTTTCCGCTTCCAGTTCCTCAAGTTCTTCCTTAGAGAATTGGTAGGTCTGATTACAAAAATGACAATGCGCCTCCACTTGTCCGTCTGTATCAATAATATCCCGAATCTCAGCCTGCCCCAGGCTGATCAATGCAGTCGCAATTCTTTCCCTTGAACATTGACAGGAGAATTGGACATCCATTTTTTCTAATATATTCACATTGCCCTCACCTAAAATTTCGGTTAGGATTTCTTCAGGAGTCATGCCGTTTTGAATCATCTTGGAAACAGGAGTAATCGTGCTTAGTCTTTTTTCGATTTTCGAAATCGTATCTTCGGATGTACCCGGCATCAACTGAATGATAAATCCGCCCGCTGCAAGGATTGAATTATCCGGATTCACCAGGACCCCAACCCCCACTGATGAAGGCACCTGTTCGGAAGTAACAAAGTAATAAGTGAAATCTTCACCCAGTTCTCCAGATACAAGCGGTACTTGCCCTGAAAAGTAATCACGAAGACCAATATCTTTCACAACAGTCAACAAACCATCGGTACCCACCGCTTTCCTGACATCCAGCTTACCTTGCTCATTCAAATCAAAGTGGGTTTGCGGATGTGTGACATATCCGCGGACTTCCCCCTTTGCATTGCTGTCGACCAGGATGGATCCAATCGGACCACCGCCCTCGATTTTAATCGTCAGCTTTTCTTCACCTTTTAACATTCCACCCATCATAACGCCTGCCGTCATAGCTCGTCCAAGGGCAGCCGAAGCAGTGGGCCATGTATAATGGCGTCGCTGAGCTTCTCCTACGGTGTCTGTTGTTGAAACAGCATATGCACGAACCTGTCCTTCATAACCTAACGCCTTTATTAGATAATCCTTCATTTATATTGCTCCTTTCATGCTTTGTGTTACTTCTTCACTTGCTCACGATTACGTTTATAAATCAGCTGCAAACCCTTCAAGGTCAAAAATGGCTCCACAACGTCAATAACAGTAGACTCATTTGCAATTAAGGTAGCCAGTCCGCCTGTCGCTATTACCGTTGGTTCTAGATTACTTTGCGCTTTAATTCGATTAACGATTCCTTCTACCTGCCCAACATACCCATACAAAATGCCAGCCTGCATGGCGGACACCGTATTTTTCCCAATAATCCCTTCCGGACGGCTGATTTCTATTCTCGGAAGTTTGGCTGCCTTTGAATAAAGTGCCTCGGTAGAAATATTTATACCCGGGGCAATGGCTCCGCCCATGTATTGTTTATCCTCATTTATGTAGCAATATGTAGTTGCCGTACCAAAATCCACGATAATGAGAGGGCTTCCATATTCCTGAATGCCAGCAACAGCATTAACGATTCGGTCCGCTCCCACCTCACGGGGATTTTCGTATTTAATATTCAATCCAGTTTTTATTCCAGGTCCAACTATAAGCGGTTTAATTCCAAAGTATTTTTTGCACATGCGTTCAAGCGCAAACATAATTGGCGGAACTACCGAAGAAATAATGATTCCATCAAATTGATCAAACGCAAGACTTTCATGTTGCAGCAAAGACTTTATGATCATTCCATACTCATCTTCTGTCTTGTGACGGTTAGTCTCAATTCGCCAATGATATTTTAAAATATCTTCATCGTATACGCCTAATACGGTATTCGTATTCCCAACATCCAATACAAAAATCATCGTTTCATCACTCCGGTAAATTATTCTCCAACATCATACCACACTGTTATTTCCCACGCTATTAGTCGCACTTTTCGGAAGGTATCCCAGGAACTTTATCATAATTAATTTAAGAGTTAAGAAAAGGGTATTTCCGAGGCGGAAATACCCTTTTGAATTTAGTCGATTAAGACTTTTTATTGTCGTCTTCGTTCGGGAAGGAAAGCGGCTGATCTTGAGGTGCACCTTCTTTGATTGGAGGAGTATTCAATCCTTCCTCCGTTATTTCAAGGTCCTCAGGTCCTCTTTTATCCAATGGATCTAATAGGGCCTCTTTTTCTTCCTTCTTCTTATTGATGTTCACCTTGACATTCTCATCAGTGGTTAGATTCCCATTCAGGGCCGTATAATCGCGATCTGGCAATTTACCATTATGGAATAAACCTTTGATTTGTTCCGCATCAAGTGTTTCCACTTCAAGCAGGGTTTTTGCAACCAAATCAAGTTTTTCACGATTTTCAGTAAGGATTTTCTTACATCTTTCGTAAGCTTCCTTGATGATACGTTGAATTTCAAGATCGATTTCATATGCTATTGCATCTGAATAGTTTTGATCATTGTTGAAATCGCGGCCTAGGAAGACCTGACCTTGAGAATTACCGAATTGAAGCGGTCCGAGCTTGCTCATTCCATATTCCATAACCATGCTACGAGCTATGCCCGTTGCACGCTGGAAGTCGTTATGCGCACCGGTACTCACTTCTCCGAATGTAACTTCTTCGGCTACACGGCCACCCAATAGTCCTACGATTTTATCTTTTAGCTCAGGTTCCGTCATGAAGAAACGATCTTCTTTCGGCAGCATAACTGCATAACCGCCGGCTTGACCACGAGGGACAATCGTAACTTTATGAACGATCTCGGCATCATCCAGAACCAGCCCAATAATGGTATGGCCTGCTTCATGCCACGCTACGATATTTCTTTCCTTTTTGGAAATGACACGGTTTTTCTTGGCAGGTCCGGCGATAACGCGATCCGAAGCTTCATCCAAATCGGACATGTCGATCTTCTTCTTATCTTGACGGGCAGCAACAAGCGCCGCTTCATTCAGTAAGTTTTCAAGATCTGCACCAGAAAATCCTGGAGTACGCTGAGCGATCGCTTTCAAATCGACTGTTTCCGCTAATGGTTTATTGCGTGCATGCACTTTCAGCACTTCTTCACGGCCTTTAACATCAGGGCGGCCTACCGTTATTTGACGGTCAAAACGTCCCGGACGCAATAGTGCCGGATCCAATACATCAGCACGGTTAGTCGCAGCGATGATGATGATTCCTTCATTACCACCGAAACCGTCCATTTCCACCAGTAATTGGTTCAATGTCTGTTCACGTTCATCGTGACCGCCACCTAGACCTGCGCCACGTTGACGACCGACTGCATCAATTTCATCGATGAAGATGATACATGGTGCATTCTTCTTAGCATTTTCAAACAAATCACGAACACGGGATGCACCGACACCCACAAACATTTCAACAAAATCAGAACCACTGATTGAGAAGAAAGGAGTTCCGGCTTCACCAGCTACTGCTCGTGCAAGTAAAGTTTTACCTGTACCAGGAGGCCCAACTAAAAGTACCCCTTTAGGAATACGGGCTCCAAGCTCGGCATATTTGCGAGGATCTTTCAAGAATTCAACGACCTCAACAAGTTCCTGCTTTTCTTCATCCGCCCCGGCAACATCATTGAAGCGAACTTTTTTCTTATCATCATTATACAATTTCGCCTTACTTTTCCCGAAGTTCATGACGCGGCCACCGCCGCCGCCCTGAGCTTGGTTAAGTAAAAAGAAGAAGAGGATAAAAATGATTACAAATGGAATGATGGAAGTGAAAAATGTCACCCAGCCACTTGTTTTTTCTGGAGGTTCCACAGTGATGATGTCCTTACCCAATTTGGTTACGGCATCATTTATCCGACTTTGCGAATATTCACTGAAAGGCACGTACGTCACAAAGAATTTGTTTTCCTCATAACCTTTGAGCTTTCCTGTGATTTCAAATACACTGCTTTCGGGCTGCATCGTCAGTGCAGTAACGTCCCCATTCTCCAAATGCTTATAGAATTCATCTTGGGTCATTTTCTCCGTTGGTTCATTGTTATTATTAAAAATGCTTACAATCCCAATGATGACCAAAAAGATCAGTAAATAAAATATGGTATTACGGAAGATCCGATTCATCCCTTACCTCCTCCCACGGGTAAACAAACTATAGTAAATACTATCATATAAAATTAATGAATTACAATAATTTAACACCGCTGTTTTTATCTGGTCTTCCCTTTCAAACTTGTACGATTAATTCGAGTAAATTTCAGGCTTCAATATGCCAATATACGGGAGATTACGATACTTTTCCGCAAAATCAAGACCATATCCGACAACAAATGCATCCGGAACGATGAACCCGGCATAGTCCGGAGCGATATCCACTTTCCTGCCTGTTGGTTTATCCAATAAGGTAACGATTTTAATTGATTTTGCTTTTCGATAACGGAAAAGTTCCGCAAGATAGCTAAGAGTCAAACCGCTGTCGATAATATCTTCGATGATTAAAATATCCCGGCCTTCAACCGATGTATCAAGGTCCTTGATGATTTTCACTTCACCGGACGATACAGTGGAGTTACCATAGCTCGAAACATCCATAAAGTCCATTTCAAGATGTGTATCCACACGTTTCAGTAAATCTGACATAAATGGCATGGCGCCTTTCAGCACTCCGATGGCCAATGGGAACTTACCTTGGTAATCAGCTTCTAGCTGCGCACCCAATTCCCTTATTTTCAATTGAAGTTCTTCCTCTGATATTAAAACTTTTTCAATGTCGTTTTGCATGGTCATTGTAATTAATTGCCCCCCATGAAGAATTAAGCTTTTTTATATTCTAAGTAAATTAAAGATTTTTCATCAGAAATTATATCCGGCTCGACATTCGACTTCTTTAAACCGGGCAGCCAAATCGCCGTTCCCGTTTGATCGATGATGACCGGCCACACATTTCTTTCTAGCATCGGGATCTTTTCATTAATAAAAATATCCTTTAACTTTTTAGTTCCACCTAATCCCTTGACGGCCATCCGTTCGCCTTCATTCCTGGTTCGGACTGTAAGCGGAAACTGAACAGCTGATTCGGGAAGAATAAAAGAATGATTTCCCCTAAGTACCGGAATTTCTTCTTTTATATAGTGCGCTTTAATCTTATATCCATTCGGAAGAATAGTCTCACCGGGAATTTGTAATTTTAGGGAATATTCACGGCTTTTTTGCCGAAAAAATCTAAACGTGCAAGTTTGATATGATTTTTCCGCAATAAGGCCCTCCGGAAGATGCAATTCTGCAGATGGTTGAGGATTCAAAAACAAAACTAAAAGTTGGTCAATATGTAATGCCGAAAGCGATGAAGGTCTCTCCAAATAAAGATAGTTTAATATTAGTTGAATCGCCCTTCTTTGTAAAGGTTTAGGCATCGCGAGAACCTTACCAATCTGAATAACCGCTTGATCTTTATCCTGCTGGATCCAAACATCGGACATTTTACTTGAAACCAGGTTCAAAAAAAACTCTTCATCTTCATATAGCTCTTCACTGAATCGTTGAAAATGCTCATGAACCTTTCTATTTTCTTTCTTTAAAAACGGAAGAACTTCATGTCTAAAACGATTTCTTGCATAGACACCCGTTTCATTGCTCGGATCAAACCTTGGTTCAATATCATGAAGGCCCGCATATTCGATTATTTGACTTTTCGTGATTTCAAGAAAAGGCCTGATCAGATCCCCTGTATGAAAACGTCTCTTTATAGGAATACCCGCTCTTGCCTTGCCTGTCGCGCCTCTTGTTAAACGCATGAGCATCGTTTCTATTTGATCATCTCCATGATGCCCCAGGACAAGCGTGGAGGCTTGATGCTTATCCATCACTTCCTCATAGAAAGCAAAACGCAGCTTTCTTGACGTTATTTGTGAACTTTCCCCCGTCTGTTCCATCCAGGCAGGAACATCGATCCTTTTTCCCTCAAATGTAATGCCCCACCGTTCACAAATATGCTCGACATATTTATAATCCCCATAGGATTCTTCACCACGAAACATATGGTCAACACTAGCTACGATCATCTCGTAATGAAAAAGAGGTTGAATTTCCTTAAGGATATGGAGAAGCACCAGCGAGTCCGGTCCTCCGGAAACGCCTATTAGCAACTTCGAGTTTTCCTTAATCAATTCGTTTCTATAAATGGTGCTCAGAACTTTTTCCTTTAACATACAATCTTCCTTCTTTATGGACAGGCATTAGTTTTATACGATTGAATCATGAAATGGTTTCAACCATTTCATGGCATTCACCTATTAACTATATCATAACAACTGTTCATATATGTAAAGAACATAGAGCATCGATATGATGGCAACCAGTAAAAACGTTTCAAAAAAACCGCCGCTTTTCTTTTTTGATTGGTTTTGGGACCTTCTTGCTTGCCTTGTTGAAGGCTGCACGGTTTGGTGCTGACCCGTCGCTGTCTGGTTCGGGCCCTTTTTCTTCGAATGATTTTGCTTACTTAGCACCGTTACCAGATCCTCCCGCATTTGGATGGCTGAGTCATACTGTCCACGGAGCGCCTTATCCAACATCTTCCTGTATGGATGCAATTCCTTTTTCTGCTTAATTAAGTCGTTAAGCTGTTTATACCCCTCCCCTTTCTTCTGGAAACGTCCGGGATAGGCAGAATTGATTATAATCATTGCTACAGCGAACAAGTCATATTGCGGATCGGCCTTTCTTGATCCAAGTCCCCAGTACCCCCTGTCAAAAAACTCGGTGAATTCTTTAACAGACCGCCCGATCAAGGTGGTTCCGCCAACATCCACGCACCGTACCTTATAGGCTGGTGATGTCACGATCAAATTCTCGGGTTTCAAATCACCGAACACCCAGCCATTGGAATGCAAGGCAGACAAGCTTGTTAAGAGCTGAAGCATCAAGACTCCAATCCATGACGACCCTTTCTTATCAATGAAATGCAAAAAATCGTGTCCATGGATATATTCCATGACATAAAAAGGGAGCTGCTTTCCTGTTTTCATGAAATCATCCGCTTCCAAAAAGGAAGGTCCAAGGGTAGACCCCTGGACCTTTGAAAAGGATTTTAGGATATTCATCTCCGAAATAATGGACGTCCCATTATCACTGAGCTTTAAAGCATAATGACGATTTCCGCTTTCAACCAAATAAACGATTCCGTTCGCTCCACACCCCAATTCCTTAATTATTTTGTACTGGTTTTTATTCCATTTTCCAGTGACCAAACTGCCAGGCAGAAGTTTACATTGATTCCTCAAAGTATTGTTCATCATCATGTGATAACAATCCCCTCAATGAACGTTTTTTATTGAAATGAGTTAAAGCTTCACGAATGGCTGGACCTGTCGGAGTGAGTCCCCCTGTACTGAGCTTAGGAAAAGTTGCCGTCAAGGCTTCGAGGTTCGGGGTCCAATCCAGCAACTTTTCAACGTCATTTCTTTTCCCAGGAAATACGAATACGGAAAAACGGCTGTCACCCATCCTTGCATTCATACTAAGGGAAAGATCTAATAAGGAATCTTTTACTGTAGGCAGTTTATGTTTCATGCTTGCACTGGTATCAACAAGAATCAGTACTTCGAGCTTGCTTGTTTCCCCAAGCTCATCGACCACCTCCATCACCTCTCCCCGTTTATCCGGCGGAAGATCCTCCATCGTTTTTGAATCTCCTAGTATTTGTTGAAGTTCGCGATTGATAACTCCCTGTATCGTTTGAGTCATCGCCTTTTGTGTCACCATCTGGACGGTTTGGGACAACTGCTGCGAATAGACTACTTGACTTACGCCACCTCCTGAACCAGCAATCTTCTCGATTTCCTTAAGTCCCTTTTCATCTATCACATCATTTTCCATTACACCTATGACATTGATGGTTATGCCTTGCTCCCTTGCTAATTCAGCCATGGCAGACGGCTCCTCACCATGATTTGAACATCCGTCGGTTATAAGCAAAATCTGTCTTAATGTTCCTGCTTTCATGTTTTGCTCTCCCTTCCTATCAATTTGTTACCATAATTGACTAAAAAAAGGGAAATTATACGCAAAGGACATTACATCAAGTCATATCATGGAGCGTAATGATTGAAAAGAGTTCATCCCTTTACCTTTTATCCTTCTTCCATTTACACCACCTCATTTTGGGTTTTATTTATTTTATATATAAACGGCCCCTACTGGGCCTTTTTACGTTTTGGGGAAACGGGAATGGATGCCCATTTCGGTGTGTTATGCTTAATTTTCGATGTTACCACTGTCATGTCATCATCTATGATGCCTTTCGTTCGGATGACCTCTTCCAATATTAAATCAGAGATTTCCTGCGGATCGTCAGTTTCCATTTCCTTGATTTTTCGTTTTAGCCAGAACTCGATATTTTCGACATGTGAGGGGCCATCGAACACTCCATCGCTCATCATGATTAATATATCCCCTGCCTTCAGCTCTTCTGATACTACATCAACATCGAAATCCTGGATGATTCCCATAGGGAGGTTACTTGATTCAATTTTTATTATCCTATCCCCCCTTTTAATGAAACTCGGTATCGAACAGATTTTTAAAAACTTAGCCCTTGCGTCCTGAAGATCAATCATTGCCAAATCAAGAGTCGAAAATATTTCATCGGTAGTGCGTAGAGATAATACGGAGTTTACGGATTTAATGGCTATTTTTTCTTCTATTCCCGATTGTAAAAATTTTTGTAGCAGCTTCAATGTTTCTGTACTTTCAAAATGGGCCCTTTCCCCATTTCCCATTCCATCACTGATGGCTATTGCGAATTTGCCGCAGCCAATTTCCATGGTCGTAAAACTATCTCCTGATACAAGCCCTCCCCCCTTGGCAGCATGAGCCACACCCGTTTCGACCGTGAATTTTTTTGCTGACCTAAATATCACCTCACATTGCCCGCTTGGATACGTTGCACACTCTTCTGAATGTACGACTATCGTTTCCCCTAAAATGTCTGAAAGCATAGGTGCAATCAACTTTTCACATTCCCCTCTGCCCTGGCAGTATGGGACACTCATCTCTATATCAACATTTCCTTGTTCTAGACTGTATATTTCCACATGGCCTATGTGCAGGCCAAAATCCTGGATGGCTTCCAAAATGGATTCTTCATGTACATGATGATTCTTCCTTTCCCTTTGTATTTCTTTTGCAAAATCATCCATTACTGCCGAAACGCCCCGCAGTTGATCCGCCACTAGCTTCCGACTTTCCTTCACCTGCCTTTTTAATTTTTGGTTAGCTTCAAAATAAGTGAGCTCCTGTGATATCGCCCCAATCACCTGAGGCCCGCGACTGCAATATTTCCCCCATTCTTTCGAAGTTTTTTGGGGGAGCTGACCATTATTTTCACTTAATTGAAGCATAATTTCCTGCATGCCGTCATAGGTTGTATTAAAGTTCTTGGACCAGCATTGTTCCTTTTTAAAACAAAGCTGGCACGTCTTTTCCGTTACATTACTTAAGAAGTAGTCGAATTCTTTCTCATCTTCCTCCAATCTTCCCCTTTCATCCACTTGGGAAAAGCTATTAGAGAGCGCCTCAAATACATGTGAGAATTGCTCCACCCTTTGAGCGGTGACATCCCTCACTTTTCGGGCATACTGCTGCTGTTCATCAGAATTCTCGACTGTTCCCGGTATATGTTTCGCTATTTTGTTGATGATGGATGACGGTGTCAATATAAATAGGGCCACAGCTATAAGTGATTCATAAAGGGTCACCATAATATTATTGGTGCCCTCACCATATAAACCTATCAGTAATGTAGCAATCAAGAGGCCGCTGGCAACCCCTATCTTCCTTCCCTCCTTCAACAGTCCGCCCAGAAGCCCTGAAAATGCGAGAAGGCTCATTTGATATAGACTGGCAATACTCGCCAAGCTGAATATCAATCCAGTAACAACGCCTACAGTGGAGCCTATGGCGGCCCCTCCCGCCAGCCCGAAGAGGAGGACCAGGTATCGCGAGAATATATGGTCGAGTGATAAATCGTATATCATCCAGCCGATGGTTCCGGTCATCACCGAAGCAAGCAAGATGATGATGCTGACAATTTCCTCCGTCTTTAATGACTGGGACTTTGTCCTAACGGTCAGCATCGGGATGGACTGTATGAAGATTAAAGTTAAAATCATCGCGAGTCCCGCCTCTACTCCTATCATCATCAAGTCGTACAGCTGAATCGTTCGAAATACCAGATATTGCTCGGCCAGGTTGACCAGGAATAGTGAAGCGAAGACGTACATCGACATCGTCTTGAATTGTCCTTCCACGGCGGGCTTCTTGATCTTATGAAATAACAGGAGCAGGAACGCCGATGCAAAGATGACTAAACTATTCGAATAGTGAACGGTCAGCCCACCTGCAATCAATCCGAATAAAGCCAGTGGAGCCCTATCACGTCTCATGAGAAACACGGCTGCGAAAAACGGAAGTCCAAATGGTGCCAGCTGCGAAAGAATTAAAGCCCTTCCTAATAAAAAACCGATGATTGCTAAAGAGATACCTTTTTTTATGAATATGTCTTCACTCTTCATTTGCAGTTGTTGGATCCAATTGATGGCCCCTGCCTTCGCTTCTTTTAACTGAACATCTCCAAGAGGTTCCATCATAGGTCTTTCCACTTTTTCCATTTCAACACCCCATTCGTATTAGTGATTTTTATTATAAAGAGGGCTTGTCTATTTTTTTGTCAGAATTTTATAAGCGGATAAGAAAAACGTTCGACGAAATTCTTCTTGAATAATCATTTGTATACAGGTTTTTGTGCCATTTTTTCCAATACAGAAACGGGTGTTCTTTTTTTTTTGAAGAAAAGCAAAGTTTTTAGGTTATTTTTGCGGAAAATAACCCGAATAAATAATCAGGAAATGGAAACCGACAAACTTTAATATTTTTGTTGACATTTTTTCCTCACGAATGTAAGATATAACTTGTGCTTCAGTAGCACTTACCATTATGGCGGCGTAGCTCAGCTGGCTAGAGCGTACGGTTCATACCCGTGAGGTCGGGGGTTCGATCCCCTCTGCCGCTATCTTTTATCATGAAACTTACGGCCCGTTGGTCAAGCGGTTAAGACACCGCCCTTTCACGGCGGTAACACGGGTTCGAATCCCGTACGGGTCATCAAATACCAAAAGCGCCTCTGCACACTTATATCAGTAAGTGTACAGAGGCGCTTTTTTCATGTCGTACTATAATAAAAGAAGACAAGCCGGCAAGCTTGCCTTTATCTACACTATGAATAATTTCACAGGAAAAGTTGCTAAACTATTATTTTTCAGCAGCAGTTTTATCCGCGTCTTCCTCCTCGACCTCCCCGTTTCGTTTCGGTGCTACGTTTTAGGGTCGTTAAGCGGTCTTCGCTATCTTTTAAGAATTTAGCCATTTTTTGCTCAAAGTTTTCTTTCGGTTGGAAACCATTGCCTTTCGAGCGGAAGTCTTTGGAACGGCTGTCATTCCCTCTACCTTGGCGCGGACGTGGTGTGTATGCAGGTTTTTGCTCAACTTCAGGACGGTCTATCGCTTTTTTTATGGACAAGCCAATCTTGCCATCTTTAACGTTGATGACTTTCACCTCAACTGTATCGCCCACTTTTAAATGATCATTGATATCCTTGACATAGTTATCAGCCACTTCACTGATATGGACAAGACCGGTTGAACCTTGAGGTAGCTCTACAAATGCACCAAAATTAGTTATGCCTGTTACTTTACCTTGTAACTTGCTGCCTACTTCGATTGACATAAAAAAAATGTTCCTCCTTAGAAATGTTAAAAAAATCTCTTCACCCTATATTATAACGAAAGTAAAAAAACAGTGTCAATATTAGTCACTATCTTCCTTCCCTTTTGGAAGGGTAAAAATGATTTCACCTTTTTCAGACAAGAAATAATCCCGTCTTGCTATTTTTGCTATATAGTCGTCATCATTAAGCTTTACGATTTCTTCTTTAAGAAGGGTCTCGTCTTTTTTCAATTCAGCTAACTTTCCCTTCAATTCTTGCTTTTGCTGAACTTTCTCATCCAGTGCAACATTTTGCGTTATGAGGGTGGAAACGGCAAAAATCAAAAAGACAGCGGCGAAAACTGAGTAAAGGGTTAATCTACGCATTAAACCACGCTTCTTTTTTTCTACGGTTTGTACTTTTTTCTCTTGTTGAGCGACGTAGGGATTTTCTATTTTTGCCACTTTCCTTTTACGCAGGCTACTCATTTTTTATCGCTCCTCATTTCTTTTTATTTCTCCATCCATTTAGCGTTCTAAATATAGAATTCTTTATTTTCAATAAAATCCCTTTTCCTTTATTATAAAACTTCCCGACGTTTTTCGTAACAAAAACCGGCAATAAATTCCATATATAAGTCAGAATCCATTTTAATGGTCTCCAGAATATATTCAAAATAAAGAGAAGTATTTTCCCCGCCCATTTTAATAAGGCCAAAACGAACTTACCTATCCCGATGATGATGGCCAATATGGATACTATTACCCATTTTATCGGTAGAAATATCAGCATGTGAACCGAATTCGCTATAAATCTCGCCAACTTTATCACAAGTATTATCAAAAACTCCAAAAAACGTTGATAGAATCCTTTGAAAAGTGCTTGATAAGCTGAAAAACCGCATAATAAGGCCAAAAATAAATAGAGGCGAAACTCTCCCTCATTCACTAAAAACAAAACATAAAAAATAAGGAGACCCTGAATGATCCAGAAAAGGAAGTCATGGATGAATACAATCCACCTTTTCCTTTCTGAACGATTCAGGAACCGGCTATACGTATCCAGGGCAGCTCCAAAGCCACTGCCCATGCCTATCATCGCAAGCAACGTATAAAATTGGATCGTTAAGGTCATTTGAACAACTTGCCAAAGAATCCTTTAGCTTTCTCCCCTGATTGCTCATCTAAATAAACAAGGTCGAAAATCTTTCCCTTAATGGAAACGATGCCTTTATCAACATCCAAATTCTTCATTTGCAAGTTTTGGCCCCGGATAGATAAGAATCCCATTGACGTTTCGAGCAGAAACTCTTCATTATCAAAGCTTTCGACTTGTTTGACACCAGTAATATCAAGTAAACGGCGGCCTTTCATCGTTACATCATGCTCTTGGGTCGTTCCCTTTGTGTAACCAGCATTCGGATCAATATATTGGCTCATTTTATCATCCCTCACAGTACCACTGATTTTGTACAAGTGTATGTCCGTAAGAGTGGAAATAGAACCAAGCCTGTCCTTACTCCTCCGCTAGCTTTTCTTCCTTTACGATGGTATACATATCTGCAGCCGCTTCTTTTTTCGTCGTTTCTTGAATTTTATCGACACGTACCGTAACAAGCTTTTGACCGAATCTTACTGTCAGCTCATCGCCATCTTTTACATTCGAACTTGCTTTGGCCTGTTGTCCGTTAATCGAGATTCTCCCTTTATCCGCAACTTCTTTCGCAAGTGTGCGGCGCTTGATCAACCTTGAAACCTTTAGGAATTTATCCAATCTCATCGACATTCAAATCTCTCCCTTAATTAAAGTCCTTTTGCTTTTGCTTCATCCCAATATGAATCCAATTCTTCCAATGTATATTCCTCAAATTTTTTGTCTGCCCTTTGAATGCACTCTTCTATATATGTAAAACGCTGGTGGAATTTCTGGTTTGCTTTGTAGACGGCTTCTTCCGCTTGTATGTCATAATAACGTGAAATGTTGACAAGCGCAAAAAAGAGGTCGCCCAGCTCTGATTTTATTCTTTCGGCATCCCTGTTCGGACTTAATATTTCCTCTTCCAATTCCTGCACTTCTTCCCTGACCTTCTTCCAGGCTTCGGAAACCTCATCCCAATCAAATCCAACCTTCGCAGCCCTTTTTTGATACTCTTCGGCCCGAAGTAAGTTTGGCAGCGATTTCTCAATACCATCCAGTATGGATTTCAGAGCTTTTGATTCGCCCCCCTTTTCACCTTCTTTGATTTTTTGCCAGTTCACCAATACATCTTCCTCACCGTTCACTTCAACATCTCCGAATACATGCGGGTGGCGCCGAATCATTTTTGCCGTAATGCCTTCAATCACATCATCTATCGTGAACATGCCCTCATCTTCACCGATTTGTGAATGAAGCATCACCTGAAGCAGGACATCCCCAAGTTCACCAACCATACCCTCATCGTCACCTTCATCGATGGAATCAATCAGCTCATATGCTTCTTCTATTAGATATTTCTTCAAGCTTTCATGAGTTTGTTTCTTATCCCACGGACATCCGTCAGGACCTCTAAGTTCTGCGATGACCCGCCGCAGCTTAGAAAACTCCCTATACCGTAAAGCTTCATCTTTAACGGGCGGAACATAAACACTCGTCAAGTTACTTAACTCCATCTGACGGTCGAGTTCGAAGAGGGCACATTTTGTCACTTTTTCCTGACTGCTGCCTGCCGCAGTTACGATATATACCTCGTAGTCATCCGGTAGCTTTTCCATCAAAGTCAGCTTCACATCGGATGCACTGAATGCGTCATACACCTGTCCGATTATCATATGCTGGGTAATGTGTAAATCATCCGGTGAAAGATCTGTTCCATCCAATAGCTGAAACCCTTCAATTGGATCGATCCTAACAGCCTGAAACAATGGGTCAAGGAAACTTTGCCCGCCTTCGAGCTTAATGGCTATTCCAAGAGCCGGACCCTTTTCAAGCAAAAGCTGTACTGTTTTTTCCGCAACCATCGGATGCCCCGGAACTGCGTATAAAACGGAACGGTTCGAGGCCTCGTCTAATAATGTTTCGGCAATTTCTTCATATACGTCTTCAAATTGGTCGTGCTTTTCATATATCCCGTCAAACGCCGTGAAATTTATTCCTTCCCTTTTCAAATCCCCGATTACCGGATGATCAGCCGTTCTGACATAGCATTGTCCCGTTTGAATCAATTTTTTATAAATCCCTAGTGGAAGCTGCTCTAAATCCCCAGCACCAAGGCCTATTATCGTAATCTCATTCATGATTTCGTATACTCCTATTCGTTATTATTAATCGTTTAAGCTTTGAACCTGCAGGTATAAGTGAAAGTTCTTCTTCACCAAATAAGCCTGCACGAATGGCGGTCATCACAAATACGGCTGCACCGATCCCTACACCGGTCAAAGCTTGGACCGTAGCTAACAACCGGCTCTCGCCTGAGGTCATCCATTCGAATAAACAATTGAATAAAACAACCGCCGTACCCATGTACACCGTACTCTTCAAGATTATTAGCACATGTCGCTTTTCAATTAATGTCTTTTTGATATGTACTCTCAATACCACATAAAATAGTACCGTCATGATCATATACGCAAGTACTGTTGCCGAGGCTGCCCCCGCGATTTTGTAATGTGGCACCAGGACAAGGTTCAAAGCCCACTTGCTGCCCACCCCCACAATCGTGATGATCACCGGCACGAACGAATGGCCTAAACTTTGAATCACTGCCGCTTCCGCCATTATGAGGGATGTGAATAAAATCGATAAAGAGAAAATTGCTAAAGTAATCGTCCCTTTAACATCAGTGAACAGCATATGATTGACAGGCTTCATCGTCACCACCAGCCCGATCGCAGCAGCGACCCCAATCGTCGCACTTACACGAAGCGCCAATTTGATCTTATTCAATAATTCAAATTGACTTTTACTCTGAACGAATCCGGATATGACAGGTACTAGCGCCAATGCAAAAGAATTAGCCACGACTGTACCTAGCTGAAGCAAAGGCTGTCCTCGATCATATACCCCTTTCCATTCTTTGGCTTCCCTTTCCCCCATCCCCGTTTCCCTTAGCAGGGAGTACAGGTGCAGTGAATCGACAAACTGAAACAAGATAAGGATCAAACCCGTAATGCAAAAGGCCAACCCTTGGAAAACCAGGGCTTTGGAAATTTTGATGAAATTCACCGGTTTGATTCTCATTCGTAAAAAAAGCTTCCATTCTTCTCTTAAAATAACGAAAGCAATAAGCAGTACCAGGCCAGTAATGCCGCCTGTTATCGAACCGAGCACCGCCCCCTTGCCGACAACATAATCAGAGTAGCCCTGATGCACAAATATTGTGGAAAGGACCAGTATCGTCAATACCCGGATGCATTGTTCAGCGACCTGCGAACTTGCCGTCGGTAACATGTCGTTTATTCCTTGAAAATAGCCTCTTAATAGAGAAGAAATGGGCATTAATAAATAGGAATAGGCAACGATTCTCAGCAGACCGGCTAAATGCGGATCCTTCATCCATCCTGCAATCCAATCGGCGCCAAGGAATAGCGCAGCAAACATCATGACACTTATCGAACTTAAGACGACGAATGATGTCACCAATATATCCTTGACCGCAAAGTTATTTTTGGAAGACTCCCGTTCTGCAATAAGTTTGGATATGACTACCGGAAAGCCGATTGTCGATAATGTAAAAGCAACACCGTAGAAGGGATAAACCTGTTGATAGATATAAAACCCGATGTCACCCGCAATGTTCTGATATGGTATGCGATAGGCCGCGCTCAAAACTTTTACGATAATCGCTGCAGCGCTCAAAATCAGCGCACCTCGAAAAAGTTCATTTGATGTTTTATTAGGCTTTTCAGCCATTCTTTTTCCTCTTTTCACTCATATGTGGTAGTTATTATAGCATAATTCTAATGGTTATTTTTCAATCCCATCCATACTGTTAATTATTTTCCATATCCGTTTCTTTTTAGAAAGTGCAAAAAGGACAGCGCGAATGCTGCCCTTTCCATCTTTTAAGATATAAATGCATGTCCAAGGTTACTGTTCCATTTGTCTAGCTAGGAAGCTTGCTGCTGTTTCAACCGATTTCTGTTCCACTTCACCAATGGTGCTGTCTTTAGAGAAAATCAAGACGGCACCAATCGGGTCGCCACTCGCAATGATCGGGGCTGCAGTATAAGATTGGACCTCTTCATCATTGGAATCAACGAATGAAATTTGTCCATTTGGAGACTCCAGGACAGGATTTCTTTCTTCCATGATTTTTTCCACTAGTTCACTAACGCTTTTATTTAAGTATTCTTTTTTGGAGCCGCCTGCCACTGCAATGTAAGTATCCCTGTCACAAATCATAACTGGGTTTCCAAGGCTATCATAAAGTGCTTCTGCATATTCCCTTGCAAAATCGCCTAATTCACTGATAGGTGAGTATTTCTTTAGGATAACTTCTCCATCTCTATCCACGAATATTTCCAGTGGATCTCCTTCACGAATACGGAGGGTCCTGCGGATTTCTTTCGGGATGACGACTCTTCCTAAATCATCAATTCGGCGAACGATACCAGTTGCTTTCATCTAATGTTGCCTCACTTTCATCTAATTGATTTGATAAATCCTCATTTTGTAACAAAATCATCACCAGCTATTGTACTTAGTATTTTTCTAATGGTAAGTTCTATGCACTTTGAAAAAATTTTTCTTTTTGTTGCATTTTTTTACCATGGTACCTAAAAAAATTTCTTCAAGAGGACAATCATCAATTCTAGTTTTTAGTGGCTTGCGTCTCTTTTTTTACATACTGTAACCCCTTGGCCATCTCAAATAAGATATTGAGCCATTTGCTTTGTTCCACGCCTTTTATGTGCAGGACCAGCTTCATTCGATTGCCGTCCATGCCGAAGCCCACCATACGGCCATACTTCGATCCCAGCTCGAACACTTTTTGTCCATCCACATCGCTGCTGACCTTTTCCCTAAGGAGAATGCTGATTTCCTGCTTTAATTGTTTAATGCTTTCAATTCCGGCCTTTTCAGCATATACCTTCATTTCGGCAATCATGAATAAATAGGAAACCTCTTCTGGATACTCTCCGAAACGATCGATCATTTCATCCTGTAATTCTTCCACTTCTTCAAGTGAAGCGATACCTCTGAACCTTTTATACATTTCTATTTTCTGATGTCCATCCATTATGTAGGCATCAGGGATATAAGCATCCACTTCAACGTCAATTTCCAGTGTGTTCTTCTCTTCAGCTGGTTGGTCATTACGTTTCGCATCCACCGCTTCTTTCAGCATTTGTGAATACAGATCAAAACCAACCGAATCGATGAAGCCATGTTGTTGAGCCCCTAGAATGTTTCCAGCTCCCCTGATGGATAAATCACGCATCGCGATTTTGAACCCTGAACCCAATTCTGTAAATTCCTTAATGGATTGAAGACGCTTTTCTGCCACTTCCGTCAACACTTTATCTTTCCTATAAGTGAAGAATGCATATGCCACCCGATTGGATCGACCTACACGGCCACGCAGCTGATAGAGCTGTGAAAGTCCCATTCTATCCGCTTCATTCACGATAAGCG
The DNA here is from genome assembly GCF_057586375.1 of Peribacillus sp. SRI_006. Lineage (NCBI taxonomy): Bacteria > Bacillati > Bacillota > Bacilli > Caryophanales > Bacillaceae > Peribacillus > Peribacillus sp. SRI_006. The sequence goes on from NZ_JBYCZT010000025.1 coordinate 25,238, forward strand.
TATTTACATTCGGGATATCAACACCCGTTTCTATAATGGTTGTACTTACCAAAACATCATATTCGCCTTCCAAAAATCCGAACATGACGGCTTCCAGTTCTTGCTCTGTCATTTGCCCATGAGCAAAGGTGACACGGGCATCGGGCACAAGCATGGAAATTTCTTCTGCTTTTCTTGCTATATCCTCTACCCGATTGTAAAGGAAATAAACCTGACCGCCCCTGGCCAATTCCCGTTCTATCGCTTCCGTTACCAATGAGCCATTATACTCCATGACATAAGTTTGGATCGGAAACCGGTTCTCAGGCGGAGTTTCGATGACGGACAGATCCCTTACGCCCAACATGGACATATGAAGGGTCCTCGGAATCGGTGTGGCAGTCAAAGTCAGTACATCCACATTAGTTTTTAACCGTTTGATCTTTTCCTTATGTGTAACGCCAAAGCGCTGTTCTTCATCAATGATAAGCAATCCCAAATCGCGGTACACGATATCTTTGGATAAAATCCTATGCGTGCCAACCACAATATCCACCGTGCCGGCCTTCAATCCTTTTATCGTCTCCGTTTGCTGCTTTTTAGTCCGGAAGCGGCTCATATGGCCAATCGAAATCGGATAATCCTGAAAACGCTCCCTTAATGTTTCATAATGCTGCTGGGCAAGGATTGTGGTCGGAACTAGAAACGCAACCTGCTTCCCATCCATTATGGCTTTAAAAGCGGCCCGGATCGCCACCTCTGTCTTCCCATAACCAACATCGCCGCATAATAAACGATCCATCGGCCGTTCCCGTTCCATATCCTTTTTGATTTCGACTATGGAACGTAATTGGTCTTCCGTTTCGTTATAAGCGAATGATGTTTCGAATTCTCTCTGCATATCACCATCAGGTGAAAAGGCATAGCCCTTTGCCGCTTCTCTTTCTGCGTATAACTTGATTAAATCATCGGCAATGTTCTCAACGGATGATTGAACCTTGCTTTTGACACGTTTCCATTCCGTACCGCCTAGCTTATAAAGCTTCGGCTCTTTTCCTTCAGAACCGACATATTTTTGGACAAGATCAATTTGGTCGACAGGAACATACAATTTGTCATCCGCTTGATAACGAATATTCAGGTAATCTTTATGGACCCCATTTATTGTAAGGGTTTCAATACCTAAGTATTTACCGATACCGTGGTTAACATGAACGACATAGTCACCGATCTTCAGTTCGGAATAACTCTTGATTCGTTCTGCATTCGATAGTTTCTGTCTCCGTACCGATTTCTTTGACTTCTTATTAAACAATTCCGTTTCCGTGATGATACTGAATTTTTGCATAGGCAATTCAAAGCCGCTGTTCAGGCTGCCGCGTAAAATCTGTACTTTACCTGGAAGGATGCTGTCAGCATTAAACAGTTCTGCTGCCTCTATATCATAGTCGGCTAAAACCGAATGCAGCTTTTTTACCCGTTCTTCATCCTGTCCAAGTATGACGACTGTATATTTCCCTTTTTTCCAACGTTCCAGTTCAGCTTTGAACACATTCATCTGTCCATGGAAATTTTGCATTTGTTTACTGGCAAAATTCAGGATATTCTGAGGATTCGTATGCGGTACATGCCGTAAAAACAATGAAAGGTATACAAACGGCCTGCTGGATTTCATTATTAATTCCTGCATGGGATGAGCCAATTTAATGTCATGGATAATTTGTCCCTGACTTAAAAGGTCCGTGTACCAACCAGCCTCTTCCTTTTCCAAAGAATCATTGATTTCCTGGATTCTACTGATTTCATCTAAGAAAACCAAACCATTTACCGGTAAATAATCTATTAAACTAGCTGGATCTTCATACGCTAAACTTAAGTATTTAAAGATTTTGTCGGGTATATCCCCCATTTTCAGCTGTTCAAGTTCATAACTGATCGTTTGGACCAGCTGTTCCTTGGTTTTCTCGTCCTTAAGTTTCTTCAAGCTTTTACTTAATCCGCTCTCGAGCCTAGTTATGATTCTTTCGATATGCTCCGTCTCTAGCAAAGCCTCACTGACGGGACCGATCGTCACTTTCTTGAGTTTTTCGATGGATCGCTGATCTTCACTTGAAAAAGTCCTTATTGAATCTATTTCGGTATCGAATAATTCAATTCGTATTGGATTAGGTTCGGTAATCGGGTAAATATCGATGATACCGCCCCTGATACTGAATTCACCTGGAGAAGCAACCATTTCAGACCGGTTATAACCCATGGCAATGAATTTATTAAGCGTTGGTTCAAGCTCGATGTCTTCCCCTAGATTAAAGATAAGCTGATGCCTCTTCCAAATATCCTTTGGAGGAAGCACACGACGCACCCCAGGAATCGGGGCAATGACAATCCCTTTCTTTCCCTCTGCCCAAAAATTCAATGCCTCAACACGTTGGGCCCTTAATTCCGGGCTTGCAACACTCAAATCAGCCGCAATCAATTCATTGGCTGGATATATATATAATTCTTCCTCAGGAATGAAACTTGATAAGTCCTCATGGAATTTTTGTGCTTGCAATAAATTATGGGTAACCAATAAAATAGGCCTATTCGTCTTTTCATATACGGAAGCCAGCAATAGCGATCTCGAGGAACCTGTGAGACCAGAGACGATTTGCTCCTTAAGCCCTTCATCGATGCCGGCTATTAACGAATGAACATCATCTTGTTTGGAGAACAAGTTCTGCAATCCATTCATTTTCTTTCCCCCCTCTCTTTAACGTGCGAAAAACCATTTGCTGTATTTGAACTTGGCCATCACCAAGATCCTCTTTATTAACGGCAACTTTTATTGCCCTGGTATTCCAGACAAACGGAAAAATGCTTTGGATTTTGTCCAAAGCCCTCTCCCGCTAATGAATAATATAATCGTTTTCATATAAATCAGGGTTTCTTTGCAGCGTTTCATGGCAATCTTCACATATCGCCCTTACATGCATATCCCCTTCAGAATCATAAACGATCATCTCTTGTCGCTCTTCATCGGTAAGTTGATTAAAACCTAACTGCTCCGTACTCAGTGAGTGTGCCTCGATTGAGCCCAGCTTAGTTCCGCAATGTCGGCATCGATAATGGAGAGCCATTTGGTAACCCCCTATTTTTGTAATAGTGTTAGTATGTACAAAAGTAGAGGGTTTTTATTCAGCGAAACAGGAAGATATTATTCTTTACTTATATCTACTCTCTGCTTATTGGTTATATTCGTTCATGACCTGTATAAATGGTTTTTCCAACCAGGCTTCACATGATGCTGCGCTTTTTTCGATCGTTGCTCCGACATGATCCCATTCTTCAGGCGAAAAACGCCCTAATACATAGTCAGATACCGGAATGCGGCCAATCGGGCGGCCAATGCCTATTCTGATTCGATTGAATTCCTGTGTACCCAAATGGGCAATTGAAGATTTTATCCCATTATGACCGCCTGCACTTCCTTTTTGACGAAGGCGAAGCTTTCCTGGAGGCAAATCAAGGTCATCATATATTATGACCACATCCGCGATATCCACCTTAAAGAAATGCATGACAGCCGAAATGGATTCTCCTGACAAATTCATATAGGTTAAAGGTTTAAGCAATAAAACTTTTTCTCCCTTTACCATTCCTGAACCATATATCCCCTTATGTTTTGCTTGATCAAGAGGGATCGACCATCTCCTGGATAACTCATCTATTACTTCAAAACCGACGTTATGCCGGGTTTTTTCATATTGTTTACCGGGGTTCCCTAACCCTACAATAATTTTCATGATTCACACTCCGTCATTACGGTTATTTAGGGAGTTACACTGGGACGAAGTTTTTCCAAGATCCATCGACCTTAGAAAAATAGTACCCTAATTTCAAGCTGGACTGCAAGCGACCGGAGAACTAATTAGGTAAAATCCAAATTAAAGGATTCCATTACGAAAAAAAATCTGTCCGATTTAAATGGATGCATCCAGAGATTGAAAAGACGTAACTCGTTAAGAGCTACGCCTATTATAACACGATTCACTTGTTTAATCCCGGCATCATGACTCTGGTGATGCCTTGGTTTCCCTGCCTTCTTCATTTTCAGGGATACCGCCATCCTGCTGTTCACCTGTACTTATTTCCTCTTCCTGGCGAGGAGCCAAAACAGATGCAACAACTTCTTCACCATCGTGGCCGATTGTAACTTGCTTATTCGTTTGGATATCCGATATGTAGATTGTATCCCCTACCTGAAGTTCGGTAACGTCAACATCGATGGAGTCAGGAATGTCATTAGGTTTAGCCGTGACCGTCACTTCATGAAGAGACTGCTGGAGGACCCCACCGTCTTTCACGCCTTTACACACACCGACAAGATTGATGCGAACTTGTGCCTGTAATTGAGCGGACATATCCACAATTAAAAAGTCTGCATGATAAATGGAGTTTTTTAGTGGATCCTTTTGATAATCGGAGAGCATGACTTCATAACTCTTACCTTCCAAGTCCAGAGAAATGATCCCATTACGGCCTATTTCCTTGATTGTCTTTTGAAGCTCGATATTATTGACGGAAATGGCCGTACTGTCATTTTTATTGCCATATACTATCGCTGGGATTTCGCCGCTTTCCCTCAAATTCCTTAAATTAGAGTGTTTTGAATCCGTACGTTCTTTTGCAGCTAATATATTACTCATACATCCTCCGCCTTCCTAATATGAATTACAAGTTTCTCTATATTTAACATTTCCCTAAATGGTGAATCATTAAACATGAAAGGTAAAATCCGACGGGAGCAAGAAGGCGATAAACATATGGTAAACTTAGGAATTCCCTGCAAAATCTTTTTTCATTCTTTTTCTCTAATTCAAGCGTGAATCGCTTTTTTTTCCATTTCCCCCTCAACTTGCATCACTCGGTCAAGGATTTGGGCTGCTAGTGATGAGTATTGAATACTATCCTTTTTCCGCGGTCTCGGCAGATTGATTTCCTTATTCATGACGACTTTGCCTTCTTCGATTAATATGACACGGTCGGCAAGCATTACAGCTTCTTCAACATCATGTGTAACGAGTAAGGCAGTAAAGTCCCTTTTTCTCCATAGTTCTTCAATCAGCCTTTGCATGCCAATCCTCGTTAAAGCATCCAATGCCCCTAGCGGCTCATCCAAGAGGAGAATGTCAGGTTGGTTCACCAATGCCCTCGCTAATGCAACCCTTTGTTTTTGCCCCCCAGATAAAACGGACGGCCAATCATTTGCTCGATCTGCAAGGCCCACTTGCTCGAGTAATTCCATAGCGTTTGATTTCCAATCCCCTTTCAAGCCTACGCCAATATTTTGAAGGATTTTTTTCCAAGGAAAAAGCCTGCCATCCTGAAACATCGTACGTGATGATTTATTTAGCCCATTCAATGGTTTTCCATTCACCAGTATCTGCCCGCCCGTCGGCCTTTCCAGTCCTGCCACAAGACGAAGCAAGGTGCTCTTTCCACATCCACTCTTACCGACAATGGCTATGAATTCTCCCTTTTTAAATGTCAGGTCCAGCCCCTTTAATACTTCAAACTCCCCAAAATCCTTTCTTACACCCTGCAACTCCAACGAATTTCCATTTTTCATGTTAATGACCTCCTCATTGGTATGACGGATGCCATTTTAAGCATCTTTTTTCAATTAATTTGGCCGCAACGTCCGATATTTTGCCTAATAAGGCATATAAGAGAATACTAAGAACAACAATATCCATCCTCATGAATTCACGGGCATTCATAGCCATATAACCAATTCCGGAATTAGCGGATATTGTTTCTGCGACGATTAAAGTGACCCACATGATTCCAAGGGAGAAGCGGATACCCACCAAAATGGATGGAAAGGCCGCAGGGAGAATCACATTCCAGAATAAAGAAAAACCACTTAACCCATAAACCCTCGCCGCTTCGATTAATCCCTTATCCACCGATTTCACACCATGAAATGTATTTAAATAGATAGGAAATAGAACCCCTAAAGCGACAAGGAAGATTTTCGCTTCTTCTTCTATACCAAACCATAGAATCACAAGCGGTATTAAAGCTAAATGCGGAATATTACGCAACATCTGAAGCGAGGTATCGAATAAGGTTTCAGCAATGGATGATAATCCATTTAATAAACCTAGTACAAAACCAATGATTCCGCCTATTAAAAAGCCGATGAAGGCTCGCTGAGCACTGATACCGATATAATCAATAAGTTCACCCGTCCCCAATAAAGCGACACCTGCTTGAAACACTTCAGTCGGGGCAGGCAATATCCGATCCGATAAAATTCCCCACAAGGACAGCAGCTGCCAAGTTACCAAAAGGAGAATGGGCACAATCCATGATATGAGGTACAAACTATTGAACTTTTTGTTTAACTTCATCTTCAATTTCACTTCCTTTTGTAGGGTAGTGGTCATTAGCCAATATTTCCCCGAATGGGCTCGTAGCTTTTGAAACGGGTCCTTGCAGCCTTTCAACAGGGAGTAAGGGGAATAATAATTCCGCAACTCTATACGCTTCTTCAAGATGAGGATATCCAGATAAAACAAAGGATTCTATTCCGATTTCTTCATATTCCTTCATTCTGGCAGCAACATTTTCTGCACTCCCTACTAGTGCCGTACCGGCGCCCCCGCGCACTAGACCAACACCCGCCCATAAGTTTGGACTGATTTCGAGTGAATCCCTGCTTCCTTTATGAAGTTGCGACATCCTCTTCTGACCCACTGAATCAAATCGTTCAAAAATCTTTTGTGAATTTTCAATCATTTCATCATCCACATATTTAATGAGTTCGTCCGCTGCCTGCCAAGCTTCTTCTTCCGTTTCTCTTACAATGACATGCATTCGTATGCCAAATCTGACCTCACGTCCATATTCTGCTGCCTTTTTACGCACCTTTTCAATTTTCTCAGCCACTTGCACCACGGGCTCACCCCAAGTCAAGTACACATCTATATGCTTTCCTGATATATCGATGGCCGGGTCGGAAGAACCTCCGAAATAGAGTGGTGGATACGGTTTTTGTACAGGCGGCAACAGGATATTCCCGCCCTCAACCTTTAGGTGCTTCCCTTCAAAGTCCACTTTATCCCCGGACATTTCCTTTCTCCAGATATCAAGGAATTCATCTGTTTGCCCATACCGTTCCTTATGATTCAGAAATACGCCATCACCTGCCAATTCGACTGGGTCCCCCCCAGTTACAACATTGATCAAAAGACGGCCATTCGACAACCTGTCGAAGCTTGAAGCCATCCGCGCAGCCAAGGTTGGCGACATTAAGCCTGGACGGATAGCAACTAAAAATTTCATTCTTTCCGTTGCAGAAATCAATGAAGAACCAACTACCCAAGCATCCTCACAGGATCGTCCCGTTGGAAGCAAAGCCCCTTCAAATCCCAAATGATCAACCGCCTGTGCAATTTGTTTTAAATAAGGAAGTGTAATCGCTCTCCCTCCCTTTGTCGATCCTAAATAGCGACTTTCCCCATGTGATGGCAAAAACCAAAATACTTTCATTTTATTTCCCCCTTAATTTTTATTAACATCTGCAGATGCATCTAGAACATTAATTTTGCTTGGAATTAATTTAAGATTGTAAAATGTATCGGCAATATTTTGTTGATCATCCAAAACCGTACTGGAAATCTCCTCAAGTCCGTATTCTTTTCTATTTAATGTTTTTTCCAATGCCTCCACACTCATTCCAATTTCCGGAGATAAAAACTCAGCGACATCGCTTGGGTTTTCTTCAATCCATTTATCAACTTTTATCAGTTCTTCTTTGATGATCTTCAAAGCCTCTTCGTTCCCGGCAAATGAATCAGTTGCCAAGAAGAATTCACGATTCGCCACCAGTCCTTCTCCATCCCGGATCGTTTTCGTTTCAAGCTCCAATTCCGCCGCTGATAAAAATGGATCCCATATTACCCAGGCGTCGATTTGGTTTCCTTCAAAAGCCGCTCGCGCATCAGCCGGCGGCAAGTAGACAGGCTGAATGTCATCAAGAGTAAGACCTGCTTCTTCTAACGCTTTGACCAATAGATAATGAACATTTGAACCTTTATTCAAGCCAACCTTCTTACCTTTTAAATCTTTCACATTTTTAATGGGTGAATCCTTTTGCACGACTATAGCCTCCCCTGATGGGTTTGCCGGCTGATTAGCAATGTAGACAAGTGGTGCATTGGCTGCTTGTGCAAATATCGGCGGCGCCTCCCCTGTGTGCCCAAAATCAATGCTGCCGACATTCAAGGCTTCAAGCAGCTGAGGTCCTGCTGGGAATTCAGTCCAATCGACCGTATACCCCACTTCTTTTAAACGTGTTTCCAGATTGCCTTTTGATTTTAAAATATTTAATGTCCCGAATTTTTGATAACCGATTTGGATGGTTTTATCTGATTCTTTTGCGTCAGCACTTGTGGAATTGTTCTTTTCCTGCCCACATGCACTTACTATCAGCATGAAGATGCTGAAGATGGACAGGAGCCATATCTTTCTTTTTTTCTTCATATTCTGCACACCCTTCTTAAACTATTTATATAAAAATAAAAGGCTCCTTTCCTTCACCAATAGGACAATAGGGCAAAAAGATGCCTAATGTTCTAATGGTAAATGAAAAGGAGCCTTCGGTAGTCCGATCGGCGTTAACCATTATGCAATTACATTCGTACAGGTTTTCATTCCATGAAGATAAATTGTATTTTGTATCGTTATTTTATTATTACTATTCTCATCTGTCAACTAAGAATTAAATATTTTCTGAAACTTTTAAACGAAAACACGGCGAGCCCGAAAGGCCCGCCGTGTTTCTTTTTATTTTGTTATCAATCGAATAATGTACTGACTGATTGTTCCTCATGCACGCGAATGATTGCCTCTGCAATCAAAGGTGCTACAGAAAGTCCAGTGATTTTATCGATTTTCTTATCTTCAGATAGGGCAATCGAGTTAGTCACGACCAATTCCTTGATCGTTGAATTTTGAATCCTTTCGATGGCAGGACCTGAAAGGACTGGGTGTGTACAACAAGCGTACACTGCTTTAGCACCATTCTCCACAAGGGCATTGGCAGCTAGTGTAATAGTTCCTGCAGTATCGATGATGTCATCAATCAGTATTGCTGTCTTCCCTTCAATATTACCAATGATGTTCATGACTTCAGCCACGTTCGGTCTTGGACGGCGCTTATCGATAATGGCGATCGGCGCTTTTAGGCGATCGGCCATTTTACGGGCACGTGTTACACCGCCATGATCTGGGGAAACGATGACGATATCACTTAAATCTTTTTCCTTGAAGAAATCAGCTAAAATCGGAACAGCAACAAGGTGATCGATCAGAATATCGAAGAAACCTTGAATTTGAGGTGCGTGAAGATCCAATGTGATGACACGGTGGGCACCAGCCGTTTCTAAAAGATTTGCGACAAGTTTAGCTGTAATTGGTTCACGCGCACGCGCTTTACGATCTTGGCGGGCATAACCGTAATATGGCATTACAATATTGATCGTTTTAGCTGAAGCACGTTTAAGAGCATCGATCATAATTAAAAGTTCCATTAAATTTTCATTGACTGGTTGGCTTGTTGATTGGATTACGTATACGTCACAGCCACGAATACTTTCTTCAATATTAATTTGAACTTCACCGTCACTGAAACTTGTTACGCTACATTTTCCAAGTTCAACACCGATTGCTGCAGCAATTTCCTGAGCTAAATCGAAGTTTGAATTTAAAGAGAATACTTTTAAATTAGGATCTAAATACTGATTTGACATGATGACCTCCGTCGGTTATTTATTAAATTTCAAATTCTTGACATAATCTTCTTTGTTAACTTGACGAGCCCGGGCAACGGATAGGGCTTGCTGCGGTACATCTTCCGTGATGGTTGAACCAGCAGCTACATATGCCCCTTCTCCTACTGTCACAGGTGCAACCAGATTAGAATTGCAGCCTATGAAGACATTGTCTTCAATCTTCGTCAAATATTTATTTTTCCCGTCGTAATTCACGGTAATAGATCCACAGCCTATATTAACATTCTCCCCAACCTCTGCATCACCAATATAACTCAAATGTGAGGCCTTGCTTCCTTTGCCAAAAACGGTTTTTTTGATTTCGACAAAATTACCGATCTTAACGGAATCCTTAATATCTGATTGAGGTCTAACATGTGCGAATGGACCGATTTTAACAAAACTTCCAATACTGCTTTCGTGCACAACCGATTGGAGGACTTCCGTTCCATCACCAATTTCACAATTACTGATTTCCGTATTCGGGCCAATCAAGCAGTCCTGCCCGATAATACTTTTTCCTTTAATGAATGACCCAGGGTTAATGACTGTATCCTGTCCGATTTGCACATCCGCTTCAATGAAAGTTGTAAGCGGGTCGATGATCGTTACACCGTTCCTCATATGCTTTTCATTGATGCGTTTCCGTAAAATTTGCTCAGCCTGCGATAAAGCCACACGGTCATTCACACCCAATGTCTCCTCGAATTCACTGGATTGGAAAGCCGTCACCACTTCGCCTTCTTCTTTTAAGATTTCAATAACATCCGGTAAGTAATATTCTCCCTGGACATTTTCATTCGAAACCTTTTTCAGCGCGCTGAATAATGCTTGGTTGTCGAAGCAATATGTACCGGTATTTATTTCCTTAACATATCTTTCTTCTTCCGAAGCATCCTTATGCTCGACGATTTTTTCTACAAGTCCGCCTTCACCGCGAAGGACCCTTCCATAGCCAGCAGGATTATCTGCATATGCTGTTAAGATTGTTGCTTTAGCCTGACTTTGCTCATGCAAGGCTATAAGCTCTTTCATTGTTTCCGCTTTAATCAGAGGCGTATCACCGCAAATAACAAGGGTCGTGCCACTTTTTGCGGATAAAACGCTTTCCGCTTGCATTACAGCATGTGCCGTACCTAATTGCTGTTCTTGTAAGGCATACTTGCATGAATCACCAAGTTGATCTTGAACCTTTTCAGCACCATGGCCGATGACTGTTACAATATCTTCTATTTGAAGTTGATTGACTTGATCGATAACATGTTGTACCATTGGTTTCCCGCAAACAGGGTGCAAAACCTTATAAAGCTTAGATTTCATCCTAGTACCTTGCCCAGCGGCCAATATTATTGCATAGCGATTACTCATAACAGGCCTCCATTTTCACCTTTTTATCCACTAAAAATATTATCTCAAATAGTGATTCTTTTCAAGGTAACAATTAAAAGTACATATAATTGTCAACCAATCGGGTGAAAAATTTCCGTTATCCGACAGCTTACAAATGCCAGCATTGGACCTTGGAGCATTATTTGGCATCATGAAATGAATGATATATGCCCGGTCAATGTACAGAAACATGTTTCCTCCCCTTTATCCCAAAACACCGCCACGACCGCGCCATGCCCTATGTACAAGCCATTTGGCAGCACTGCACCCGTTGTTTACTCCCATTCCGAGATCAGGTTACCGATTCAGGTCATTAGAGAGATCCCCTTACAGAAATTTCAATTTCCGTTGAGCAAAAAGGTTTTAAAAATAAAAAGGATGGGTACTTAAACTTTAGATAACACGTAAGTGTTACAATTCATTTAAGCAAATGTCTGTATGATGAGCGGATAAGTTCTAAACTTATCTGTTTTTGAATAAATAAAAAAGAGCACTACTTATGAAGTAGGCTCTAGATGCACGACTTATAAATTTAAAGTTTAAAAGTAAGGTTATTTTAAGAAGCACCTGCTCCAGCTTCCTCTAATTCAGTTTCAAGTTCTCCCAATCGATGATATTCTGTCAAGACAGCTTCTTGAATTTTCCCGCGTGTCGAGGAATTGATTGGATGAGCGATATCCCGGAATTCTCCATCTGGAGTTCGTTTACTTGGCATTGCTACAAATAAACCATTGTTTCCGTCGATCACACGAATATCATGAACCACAAATTCATTATCCAGTGTAATTGATGCGATAGCTCTCATACGACCATCCGTATTCACACGGCGTAATCTTACGTCAGTTACTTCCATTTAAGCTCACCATCCCTTTTTGTTGTTGTTAAAACTTAAAGTACATATTCAACAAAAAAACGTGAACTCCTTCTATTATCTGTAATTTTTTTAGAAAATTCAGCCTAGTTTTTAAAAATATTAAAAATCACCCATATATTGCAGGATAATTACCCATTACGAATGCCCTGAAAAATAAAAAAACGCCCGTTTATTTAACGAGCGCTACCACTTCTATTTCCACTAGTGCATCTTTAGGAAGGCGAGCAACCTCGACACAAGAGCGGGCAGGTTTGTGAGCAGAAAAGTATTCTCCGTATATTTCATTAATCGAACCGAAATCGTCCATACTTTTAATGAATACTGTAGCCTTAATGACAGTTTCCAATGAAGCCCCGGCTTCTTTCAATACAGCTTGGAGATTCTTAAAGACCTGGTGTGTTTGTTCCTTGACATCCCCTGTCACCATCTCACCAGAAGCAGTAAGCGGGATCTGTCCCGAACTGAAAAATAACGTATCCACGATCACGCCTTGTGAATATGGTCCGATCGCTGCCGGTGCTTCATCCGTATGTATCGTTTTCATGAAATGATTCCCCCTATTCCTTTTTCGTAAAATAATTCCCACGGCTGACCTTGATTTCCTTGTCTCTTTCGACCACCTGTGTCAACTTGATTAAAGAAACATAGTCCTCGACAAGGCACTCCTCCGTATGTTCTGATTCGACCAGCACCGCAATTCCGGCAACTGTTGCCTTGAATTCATCCAATAGACTGACCATACCGTTAATGGTACCCCCAGCCTTCATGAAATCGTCTACAATCAATACATTCGAACCTTCAACCAAGCTTCTCTTAGAGAGTACCATAGTCTGGATCCTCTTTGAAGAGCCTGAAACATAATTGATGCTCACTGTAGAACCTTCCGTTACTTTATTATTCCTGCTTACAATGACAACTGGAACATTCAAATAATTTGCCACGGCGTATGCCAATGATATCCCTTTGGTTGCCATTGTCATGATGACTGAGACATTTTTCTTGGCATACATTGAGGCGATTATCCTTCCAACCTTATTCACGGTTTGCGGATGTCCTAAGATGTCTGTCATATATAGATAACCGCCAGGAAGTAGCCTTTCGGGACTAGCGATCGTATCGCATAATCCGTCAATGAAGGCATTGACTTCTTCTTCCTTGATGGAGACAATATATTTCACTCCACCGGCCGCACCTGGAACGGTTGTCAAAGAACCTATCCCGCGTTGTTCAAAGGTATCTTTGATGATTGTCAAATCTTCACTGATCGAGGACTTTGCCGAACTATATCTTTCCGCAAAATAAGTCAGCGAAACAAGTTCCCCTGGATGTTCTAATAAATAATTGGTCATATCGACTAGCCTCTCGCTGCGACGAAATTTCATTGAGACACCCCCTTTGTGAATTCCGAATATTATATAGCAACTATACCATTAATGTACGTTTCTATTCAAGATTGTTTCGATCACCTAACAAACGGACCGCATAGACTTGATCACAAAATCCGCGAAGACCATTGTAAATCCTCTGCATTCGCGAATCATGTTCCACCAAACCAAAAACGGTCGGACCGCTTCCGCTCATCAAGACCGAATCTGCTCCAAATGTCTTCATTTGATCTTTAATGTTCGCAACCTCCGGGTATAACTGCAATGTCACTTGTTCAAGAACATTCCCCAACCCTTCACATACATCGTGATAATTGTTTTCCATAATAGCCGAAATCATTCCAGGTACATCCGGATGCTCCATTTTTGAAGTTTGGAGCCTTTTGTATATATCGGCAGTCGAAACGCCGATCGTCGGTTTTGCCAAGATGACCCAGCACTTTGGCGGTGCAGGAAGATGCGTGATTTTTTCCCCGCGCCCTCTGGCCAATGCCGTACCTCCATATACACAAAATGAAACATCCGAGCCAATTTCAGCTCCGATTTCCGCAAGTTCATCCATGGAAAGACCAAGCTTCCACAGTCTATTTAAGCCTCTTAAGGTTGCTGCGGCATCACTGCTGCCACCAGCAAGTCCTGCGGCTACAGGTATATTTTTCTCTATAGTTATGGAAACACCTTTATTGATCCCAAAACGTTCCTTTAGAATAAATGCAGCTTGATAAGCCAAATTCCGATGATCATCCGGAACAAATCGATTATGGGATAGAATTTGAATATGATTTCCCGTTATTTCTTTTAGTTCAATTCTATCGGCAAGGTCGACTGTCGTCATGATCATTTCCACCTCATGATACCCATCAGGCCGTTTGAAAAGCACATCCAAAGCCAAATTAATTTTAGCCGGGGCTTTTTCCATAAGCTTCAATATGTCCACCTACTTTAACGTTCTTAAAAGTTCTTGTCCTATTCTATCATATTTGTTTATATTCTAAAGGTTTTTTCATCGTAATTTCAATGTAATGAAACCAAGATTGGCCCTTAGAGGAGAATAGACACATGTAGGCACATTGGGGAGCAGCCACTTCCTGCATCCCAAAAGACTTGCTACATATCCATATGGCATTCACCGATACATAAAAAAACCAGACTCCTTAACTACAATGTAAGCAAAAATGAATAGAGCTATACATTGTATAAAGAGTCCGGCCTCCATCAACATGACGGCATGATACAATTAAGTGTTTTATATTACTCTTTGTTCACCAATTGACGTTGTGCTTTTTCGATCGCAAGTTTTACCATGTTTCCTGCATCCCTGGCCCGGATTCCTCCCCAGCCTTCTTTCTGGACAACATCGTAAAATCCAAGTTCCTTAGCCAATTCCTCTTTAAGATCATTTGACATAATCCCTTTTTTCCTGCTCAAGCGAAGCAACCCCTTTCACATGCCGTCACATGCCTAGTGTTTGCAACATACTCTATTTCATTACATCCTTTTTAAGCCTTTATTGGGACTCACAGGATATTTTATACAAAACAAAAAGCAGCAAACAAAATTGTTAGCTGCTTCGTCTAAGTTACATCTCTTGTTGTTTGTTTAAAAATGTTAGTTCTACGGTTTCCGTTAAAACATCCGCATAGCTGTAAGATACTCTTTCAAACGCATTTTCATCTTGGTCGAGCTCAATTACAAAAACAGCCGGATAAGTTTCCGCCAAAGTTCCAAATCGTTCTACAGTCTTTCTTCTTCCACCGTTTGCTTTTAAGAGCAATCTTTTACCCAGGTTTGAATCAAGTGCAGTTTTAATATCAGCTAGAGTTTTTGGCATTTTCGGTCCACCTCACTAAGTTAAGTATATCACAATTTAGAAATATACGCAAACAAAATAATAAATTATATCAGCACTTAAAAATGTAGTCAATATATTTTTATCTGAAATTCGGCAAAATCGCGAACAATTTTATTATATCCTGGGAAATGAAAAATTATGTAAACGAACTATTCCATTATTTATTAAGCCGAATTTTCGTAATTAAATCATTGCCTACGAACATCGCTCCACAAATAACCCATTTTTTTGTGAGGATACCCGAATTCTCCCCCTGCCAAAAGCAAGCTGCATTCTTTCAAAATGCAGCTCATTCATTCTTCCTGAAATGGCTTGAAAGGCAACCCGGTCCGTAACACCCCTTTTGTCTCAATTCCCCCCAGCCCCTTCTCTCCCGTTAATGTATTCCGAAGGACATCCCATACATGAATATGATCGGAAAAAGACGTAAAGCTTATCTTTCCGACGATATATACCGGATCAAGAGCATGTATATTAACACGGGAAGGAGAACTTGCGAAATTTGCACCCGCTTGGATCAGCGATTCAAAATGCGACTGACATGCCCCGGCAAATATAATCAGTTGGTCTAAATGAGAAACCCTCCTTCTCGCTTCTCTAACTGTCTGTACAAAATCCTTTGAGTGACGGTAGGCATTAATATCGGACATCGGTCCTTTTGATTTTGAATAGGCATCATGACCGGTGACAACAAGAATGTCTGGCCGATAATGATCCAGCAACCCCCCGATCCTTTGGGGCATTTCCTTTTCATTGCAATAGATGCCATTGACCGGAATACCGAATTTCTGATATAGATCCATGCATTTCCTTAAGTAAGATGCATCCCCATCAACATGGAGCACCCTCCCTGGTATTTGGAAATATTCACCGCTATACCGATAGCCATTACTGGATTGATAGCCGTTTTTTTGTTGTTGCAGCTCTAGATCTTGCGTTAATAAGCGGTCAGATTGTTCTTGTAGTACCTCATTCGACCTTTGTCGATCATTTCTTTCATTATCATTAATAATCATTAAATCTTGAAAAGGTGCATCTGCAATCAGTCGGATATCTTCCCCATAAAGAATAGCTTCACGCCTTCCGTCAATATCGCGGATATCAATTACCCGGAACAACACGTCGCATTTATAAGAAACCCGACCAACAATATCGTTTATTTGAATATTCATGGCCCCACCCCATGAGAAGACTTATTTTCAGCCCGCCCTAGTTTATTTTCATTCTTAAGTTATGCGAATCAATCTTGAATGGTGAAAGGTGGAGATTGGTTACATTTTCGGGTATGTTCCATCATGATGGAGCAATTTCAAAACAAAAAAAGCCGGAAGCTGGGAGTGACCCCATTCCGACTTGAATCTTTCACATTTTCTTTATTTGAAGTTCGGCAATAACGCATCACTTAAGCGGCCAAATTCTTTGATGCTCAATGTTTCGCCCCGTCTGGAAGGATCCACTTCCGCGGCTTCGAGAGCGGCAAGTATGTGTTCCTTTTTTGATTTACCATCTGGCATCTGACTGGTCAAGTTATTTAAAATCGTTTTCCGACGCTGTGCAAAGCACGCCCGGGTCACAGTAAATAAGAAATCCTCATCCAGGACCTCGACGATTGGCTTCACACGCCTAGTAAGGCGGATTACAGCTGAATCAACATTAGGCTGAGGCATGAATACCGTTTTTGGTACGATCATCACTGTTTCGGCTTCTGTATAATATTGAATGGCAATGGATAAAGAACCATATTCCTTTGTCCCAGGTTTTGCGGCAATTCGGTCAGCCACTTCTTTTTGCAGCATGCACACGATGCCTCTAATGGGCAAGTCCTCGGACAATAGCTTTAAAATGATCGGTGTCGTGACATAGTATGGCAGGTTTGCAACAACCATCAAGTCCGAGAATCCAGCAAATTCATCCTCGATGACCTTCTTGACATCAGCCTTAAGAACATCCCCGTGAATGATGTTTACATTGTTATAGGGAGACAGTGTATCCGATAAAATGGGCAGTAGACGCTGATCAATCTCAAAGGCCGCAACCTTTTTGCTGCTTTTCGCCAGTTGTTCCGTCAATGCCCCGATTCCCGGCCCAATTTCGATGGCGCCACTTTCCTCTGTCAAGTTGGCATGTTCGACAATACGTTTCAAGATATTCGTATCGATTAAAAAGTTTTGGCCTAAGCTTTTTTTAAAGGAGAATCCGTACTTCTTTAATATTTCTTTCGTTCTGACAGGGGTTGCAATATCCTTATTCATTTTTTTCCTCCTGAATTATCTGTACCATCGCTTTTTCAAAAGCCTCAGTTGATATTTGGAACATTTTTAGTCTCTTATATAACTGTTTACCATTGGTAAACCCGATTTTTAATATAGATCCAAGTTTTTCCCTTCGTTCCTTGGCACCGGATCCCCCGATTAAACCTGCATCTATTAAATCCTGCTGTGAAATCTCTTCTGAAGCCTCTTCATCCATTATTTGGGCATCCTTTAAAGCATTACGAATTGCCTCAGGAGAAGCATGTTCCACACCAATTCCTCTACCTGACTTAGGAAGGGCTTCCTTCTTCGTTAAAAAGGCGTGTTTACACCCTTTTACTTGTTCTGAAATGATATTCCTGATTTTTTGACCTGGAAAATCAGGGTCAGTGAAAATGATGGCTCCACGTGTCTTTTGTGCAAGCCTCACCTGTTCAATACAGGACTCATTCACCGCTGATCCGTTGGTTTCTATTGTATCAGCATTAACAGCCCTTTTTATCGCCACCGTATCGTCTTTTCCTTCTACAATAATAATTTCTTTAATCTTTTTCATGGTTTCCTCCATACAGAAAAGCGCAAGCGCTTTGATTAGCTCTTGGATAAACGTAACCGGTCCCCCGTAAAAAACTTTTTTGGGTAAAGAAGATCATTTATGAAAGTTTACACGCATATATTGAAATCTTATGGAATGGTGAGACGTCTATCTTATTAAAACAGTTTTACATGGGGTTTTTCAACAAATGGAAAATAAAACGCAAAAAACAGGAGACGAATTCATCTCCTGCGAGAGAAACCTTATTAGTCCAATACGCGAATCTTTACTCTCTTTACACCCCAGCGATAGGCATCGTTTTTTGAAGAAAAGAAGACGTCAATCCTATTTCCCTTTATTGCTCCGCCTTTATCAGCTGCTACAGCATAGCCATATCCCTCTACATATACTTTCGACCCCATGGGAATTACGCTTGGATCGACAGCAATGATTTTCGCACCCGGATTACTCTTTAGATCTACTCCTGTGGACGTGACTCCGGAACAGCCCTTACAACTGGCAGTATAAGCTGTTGAAGATACGTATATTTCCTTTCCACTTGAAGAACTAACGTTAGTTACTCCCCGTGATGCCTGTGCAACCGTCGTTCGAGTTCCGACCGTTACAACTTTATCCTGCTTTTTATTAACTACTTTTTCTGAAAGTAATTCTCTTTTGACCTCTTTGCCATTTTCTTTAACAACTTCATATTTCTTGGAAACGAGTCCATCTTTTCCTTCTTTGACAATTTTCTCTTTCCCTTTTGATAAAGAGTCATCTTTTTTAGTTATGACAGCAAAGTCAACTGGTTCTTCCACTACATCGGTGACTTTTTCAATTCGAACTACGTTTACCGTATTCTCAGCTTTAACTTTTTCGGTTAATTCTGGCTCAACTCGATCCAAATCATTGAGTTTTACTCCTTGTTGCTTTAAAAAGTCAGCGACAGTAGTCGAAGTTGACCATACCTGCTTTTCGTCTCCACCCACCACTAATTTCAGTGAAAAGGCTTTGTCTATGGCAACTTCCATATTCGCTTTCAGCTTCGTACTTTTTGAAGGGGTGATCTTATCCTGTTCCTTCACACTTAGATTTTGGTCTTTTAAAAGTTCATCTACCGTATCTGCGGTGGACCAGACTTCCTTCTTCTTACCATCCTGTACCATGACGATTTTTTGTGCAGGCTTCCAAACCACCTCCAAATCATCATCAACCTTTGTGGCTCTTGATGGGTGGACATAATCTGCGGCTTGAACCTTAATCTCTAAATCTTCCAACATATCATTTACAGTAGCCGCGTGTGTACGCACTACCTCTTTTTTTCCATCTAGCATGATTGTTACTGTATCCTTTGTTCCTTGATATATAAGTATTCCCAATGCTGTAGAAACAAGAATAGCACTGCAAATGGCCATTGCCATTCTCTTCTTCCCAAAAGGTTTGGGAATAAGGTTTTTCATAGTTTTTAATAGAATGAAAAACTCCTCCTTCCTCCCGGTGATTATATAGACTTAGTTATCAAGCTGTCAACCCATTCACTTCTCATTCAGGAAATTACTACCTATTATGCATATTCCATATTGAAAAGGAAAGGGCGACTTCTCGACATAATAAGCCTATAGTTGGAGTGAAATTTGTTGAAACCTTAAAAAAATCGATTTTAGCTAGCAAACCCCGGGAGATATTGTAAAAAAAAATGTCAGTTAATGCCGAATAATTTCTTGGCATTTTCCGTTGTTGCCTGGGAAACTTCCTCTATTGTAAGCTGTTTGATTTCTGCAATTTGTTCAGCGACAAGTTTCACATATGAAGGTTCATTACGCTTCCCTCTATATGGATGTGGAGCCAAGTATGGACAATCGGTCTCAATCAGTAAACGGTCTAAAGGTACGGCTGCTGCCACTTCCTTAGGTTTTTTTGCATTCTTGAAGGTCACAGGGCCTCCCAATGAAATATAAAAATTCATATTGATGCACTCCATAGCCGTTTCTGCACTTCCGCTAAAGCAATGCATGATGCCCCCAACCCTTGATGCCTCTTCTTCCTTCAGTATGTTCACGATATCCGCGGTCGCTTCCCGATTATGGATGATAATGGGCAGCCCCACCTTTTTGGCCAATCGAATCTGCTTCCTGAACACCTCCATTTGAACATCTTTCGGAGATTTATCCCAATGATAATCCAGGCCCATCTCCCCAATGGCCACAACCTTTGGATGATTGGATAATTCCTCGATCCATTGTAAGTCGTCTTCTGTCATATCTATAGCATCCACAGGATGCCATCCGACTGCGGCATACATGAAATCATAAGTTTCTATTAATTCCATTGCCCTTATAATGGTAGGCCGGTCAAAACCAACGACTACCATATTATCGACCCCTGCTTCCTTAGCTCTTTCTATTACGTCTTCGAGATCCTCGTTGAATTGTTCCGCATTAACATGTACATGTGTGTCAAATAACATTATTTTTCTTCCTTTCTAGCACTATTTTATAAAAAAATGAAAGTTTTATGTTTCACATTTAGGTAACAAACAGATTACAAAAGAGGCAGTATGCCCAATTAATAAATGTAGAACCAAAAACTAAACCTATATTACGTTACTTTTTCCAAAAGCATAAAGAAAAAAACATAAAAATGTTTCATATGAAACACCTTTATGTTTTCATCCGTTTATTTCACCTTTGAACCATTTGGAATCGATGAATCTATTGTAGCGACTGAGAGCACATCATCCTGGCTTCCCGCCAAAATCATTCCTTGAGAGAGCTCGCCACGAAGTTTAACAGGTTTCAAATTCGTGACACATATCACTTTTTTGCCTACTAAATCTTCTGGTTTATAGTGCTGTGCAATGCCTGATACGACTTGCCGTTTCTCATAACCCAAATCAAGCTGAAGTTTAAGAAGCTTATCCGCCTTCTTTACAGGCTCAACTGCCATTACCTCAGCAACACGCAGCTCCACTTTTGTAAAGTCATCAATAGTGATTTCATCAACCTCGGGAATCGTCTCTTCCACTTTTTCCTCGGCCTTAGGGGCATCCCCCTGCATTTGTTCTTTAATATATAAAACTTCCTCTTCCATATCCAAACGAGGGAAGATCGGGTCTCCCTTCAAGACTTTTGTTTCAGCAGGAATTTGACCGAACTCCGCTAAACTGTCCCAGGATTTCAACACATCATCTTTGATGCTAAGCTGAGCAAAGATCTTTTCCGGTGTTTGCGTCAAGAATGGTTTCAAAAGGATTGCCGTCCTGCGTAATGATTCCGCCAAATGAACCATGACACTGGCAAGGTCTTGTTTCTTTGATTCATCTTTAGCAAGAGTCCATGGCTGGGTCTCATCAATGAATTTATTTGTTCTGCTCACGAGTTGCCAAATGGATGTCAGTGCAACTGAAAATTCCATGTTTTCCATTGCTTCCTCATACTTGCCAACCGTTTCTTGGTTCATTTCAAGCAAAGCTTTTTCGAATTCGCCATTGGATCCTTCGTAATTTGGAATCACACCATCAAAATATTTATTGACCATTGCAACTGTTCGATTTAATAAATTCCCTAAATCATTGGCCAGGTCAAAATTGATCCGTTCCACAAACCCTTCCGGTGTAAATACCCCATCGGAACCAAATGGTACTTCACGCAATAAATAGTAGCGTAAAGAATCCAAACCGTAACGATCGATCAATGTAACGGGATCCACTACATTTCCTTTTGATTTGGACATTTTACCATCTTTCATGAGAAGCCATCCGTGGGCGAAGACTTTCTTTGGAAGCGGCACGTCAAGAGCCATTAACATGATCGGCCAATAAATTGTATGGAAACGAACGATTTCCTTTCCGACCAGATGTACATCTGCCGGCCAATAATTCAAGTATTTAGAATCATTGTCCGTTCCATACCCTAATGCCGTTATATAATTGGTCAAAGCATCTATCCATACATAAATGACATGCTTTGGATCTCCCGGCACCTTGATGCCCCAATCGAAAGTAGTACGTGAAACGGCCAGATCTTCCAATCCAGGCTTGATGAAGTTATTGATCATTTCGTTTTTGCGGGATTCCGGCTGAATGAAATCCGGGTTTTCCTCATAAAACTTAAGTAACCGATCCGCATATTTACTCATCTTAAAGAAATAAGATTCCTCTTTCACCTTTTCAACAGGCCTACCGCAATCAGGACAGTTTCCATTGCTCTCTTCGACTTGACGTTCCGTGAAGAAAGATTCGCAAGGTGTACAATATAATCCTTCATATTGGTCTAAATATATATCACCCTGGTCCAATAACCTTTTGAAAATCTTGGCTACGACCTCTTTATGGCGATCTTCCGTCGTCCTGATGAAATCATCATATGAAATATCAAGCTTTTCCCAGAGTTCTTTAATCCCTGATACGATATTATCTACATATTGCTGTGGAGTGATTCCTTCCTCAGCCGCTTTACGCTGGATTTTTTGACCATGTTCATCAGTTCCTGTTAAATACATGACATCGAAGCCACGCATCCTTTTATAACGAGCCATGGCATCCCCTGCCACTGTCGTATACGCGTGCCCTATATGTAAATTGCCACTCGGATAATATATGGGTGTCGTGATATAGAATGTTTTTAATTTATCTTGCACTTCGTTCCCTCCTCATCATTTGAAAAACCGGCTATGGGACTGGCCCAAGCCATAAGAATATATTTAAGCTATTATCTCTATTTTAACGCTATATACAATTCTGTGCGACAATAATCACTAATCTAATCATCATGTTAATAGAATAAAAAAATAATAAATAGACTCAACTTAAAAATAAGGGTACTTCCCTTCTGTCAGCATTACCTCTTACCTCAACAAAATATACCTAAATTTCTTTTTTTGTGCAACAACTCACATATTCGTAAACTTTTTCAGAAAATTATCCTTAATTCAGAACTTTTGTTTTGAAACTAAAATATATTTAATCATATAATAGGGAAGTATGTTTTCATATGCATACTTTGTCGAAATGTGGTGAAGGGAGCAGTTCTTTGTATCCTGCATTTCTTTACTTTTAATGGCATAACCGATTTTTTCTCTTTAAAAGCCATTTTGTCACACGAAATGGGCCCTGCTATTTCTTACAAAAAAATGAAAATAAATCATTGACGAATTTGGGAATGGCTGGTATTATAAATTTATAAAAAAATTTGTCGAATAATGGCGAAAAAAATAGAAATAGGGTACTAGATTGTAACTGAGAGGAGAAATTTTTAAATGAAATCTACAGGTATTGTTCGTAAAGTTGATGAGTTAGGCCGGGTGGTTATTCCAATCGAACTTCGTCGTACATTGGGTATCGCTGAGAAGGACGCTCTTGAAATCTATGTGGATGATGAGCGCATCATCTTGAAAAAATACAAACCAAACATGACTTGCCAAGTTACAGGTGAAGTTTCCGATAACAACCTTACACTTGCTAATGGTAAATTGATTCTTAGTCGTGAAGGTGCAGAATTACTTATTCAAGAAATTCAACAAAGCTTCACTGCTTCTAAATAAATGATAAAAAAACTTCCGTTCTTCGGAAGTTTTTTTATGCTTATTATTATTGTATATCAATGTGAAAAGCTTGATATACATCGCGTTTTTGCATATTGCGATCTTTTGCGACCTGCTTGATTGCGTCCTTTGAAGTGAACTCCTTGGTTTCTATATAATGATTAACATGACCGACGATATCTAGGGCCATCCACCAAGCTTCTTCCGATTCATCCTCCGACCATTGCCCGCCTTCAATTATTAAACAGAACTCACCGCGAATTTCGGACTCCACCGCCCATGTCAAGGCCTCACTCACAGTCCCTCGAATGAACTCTTCAAATTTCTTGGTTAACTCCCGGCATAATACTATACGACGGTCACCTAAAATTTCATGCATATGTTTCAATGTTTCTTTCAATCGATGTGGCGATTCATAAACGATCCAAGTTGATTCCATTTTTTTTAACTTTTCCAGTTCCTGCTTTTTTTCTTTTGCTCCCCTTTGTAAAAAACCATAGAAGTAAAAAGGCTGGGGAACCAGTCCAGATGCGATCAATGCAGTTAATGCAGCATTTGCCCCCGGCAACGGAATGACTTTAAACTGTTCGGCAATGGCATCTTTGACCAGTTCATATCCCGGGTCGGATATCGTCGGCAAGCCAGCATCACTTACTAATGCGATGACCTCTCCAGATCGAAGCCTCTCAAGCATTTGCTTCCCGCTATATTCCTTATTATGTTCATGATAGCTGACGATAGGTGTCGAAATTTCAAAGTAGTTACATAATTTCTTCGTATTTCGCGTGTCCTCAGCAGCAATGACATCCGCTTCCTTTAAGATTCTTAAAGCCCGGAAACTCATATCCTCAAGGTTTCCTATCGGTGTAGGAACCAGATATAGAGCCGGCTCCAATCCTTCTTTTTCAAAACTCTTTTGCTGCCACATATCATGTATCCTCCTTTGCCATCCACTTTTCCTTTTGTTTTCTTGTTAATTGCTTAAATTTATATTCAGCCTGCATGGCCAATGTCCGTGTTTCGAATATTTCATGATAAATCAGTTCAACCGGTGTCCGGCCACGTGTATACTTAGCGCCCCTGCCTTGATTATGAACATCAATCCTGCGGTGCAAATCATTGGTATACCCAGCATAATAACTGCCGTCCCTGCACTTTAAAACATAAAAATAATGCTTATTCCTCTCCATATAGAATCCTTCTAATTTCGGGATTATACTCATTTTGATCATTATATACAACAAGCGGGGGAAGAATCTTTAAATCAGGGTTGCCGTCCTTTATCCCTTCAATAAGAATCGTATTCGCTTCTTTTGAACTCTTAGGATAAACGAATTGCAGTCGCTTCGGTTCAATTCTGTACATCCTCATGAAATGCAGGATATCCATAAGACGGCCCGGTCTATGAACGAATGCAGCTTTCCCACCTTGACGCAGCAATTGGCTTGAAACCCGCATGACGTCCTCAAGATTACACATGATTTCATGTCGGGCGATTGCAAAGTGCTCATTTTTGTTAATTTCCTCGATGGATGGCGTCGGGAAATAGGGTGGATTGCAAGTAACGACATCATATTTGCTATACCCTATCTGCTTTGGGATTTCTTTTATATCTCCATGAATCATCTCGATTTGGGAGGTCACGCCATTATAGTCCATGCTCCTCTGGGCCATGTCATATAACCGCTCTTGAATTTCAACACCGGTAATTGTCCCTTTTGTTCTTGTACTCAGCAGCAAAGGTATGACCCCATTGCCTGAGCAAAGATCGACGATTTTCCCTTTTTGAATCGGTACATTCACGAACCTTGATAATAAAACGGCATCTAATGAAAAAGAGAACACCGATGGGCTCTGGATGATCCTTAAATTCTCAGCCAAAAGATAATCCAGGCGCTCATCTCCATTAAGTTCAACCATTGCTGTTACCCTCCTAATCATGTATGAAAAAGCATGTTTAGGGACCATGCTTCTAAGTTACTGTCGTACAAAAAGGGGCCTGACTCATAGTATGCGTCAGACCCCGAATCACTATATATTGTAAACGGTCTATCTATCACGTAAAAGAGATGGAACATCTTTTATATTATCCATTATCACTTCTTGTTTAAAAAAGATAAACAGAACAGGCAATCCCCTTCTTTTCGTAAACTGCCAAAATGCAGATTGCAAATATGAAAGCCTTCTTGATAGATACGGGCTAAGTTATCATAGCCTTCCCCGATATCCATAACCTTTTCCGCACTTGGAGTACGGTTTTTCACTTTTTGTTTGACCTTAACTGCAGCAGGCGCACTTTCGACTTCCACAAGGCCCAACCGATGGCGCAAATGCTCGTTTTCCAGCTTGACCGACTGATTTTCCTCAAGGATTTCAGCTAAGTTCTGCTTCAATTCTCCAAGCTGCTTATATAATTGGCCTATCTGGGTTTCCATATTGGTCACCGAATCAAAAATATTTTTCTTATCCACGCTCTCCCACCACCTTAATAATCTGTGGCTTGAATAGAAACGGCTCCCTCTTTTAGAATCTCATCTAGAGTATACTCTAATACTCTTTCTTGCCCGATTAGTTCAATCTGAAGTACGCGTTCTAGAATATTAAGCCCCACTACCTTGCCTTTGCCACCAGGCGTATTAATCATTTCACCTAAATCAGGAAGCATTTCCTTCGCACTTTCATACTCATCATTTTCATATTTCAGACAGCACATCAATCGTCCGCATAAACCTGAGATTTTTGTAGGGTTTAATGATAAATTCTGATCCTTCGCCATTTTGATGGAAACCGGTTCAAAATCTCCAAGAAATGTGGAGCAACAAAGCATTCTGCCACAAGGTCCGATGCCACCAAGCATCTTTGCCTCATCCCTTACCCCGATTTGGCGCAGTTCTATGCGAGTTCTGAATATGGCAGCTAAATCTTTGACTAAATCACGGAAATCCACGCGACCATCCGCTGTAAAATAAAACACGACTTTATTTCTGTCGAAAGTATATGACACATCAACCAGCTTCATATCCAGCTTATGTTCCACAACCTTTTGACAACATATAGTGTAAGCCTCTTCTGCAGCCGCCTTATTCTCGTCTACAATCAGCTTATCTTTTGCATCAGCGACCCGAAGTACTTTTTTCAATGGCAGGACAACATCGTTTTCATCTACTTGTTTACGGGCTGTAACGACTTTACCGAATTCAACACCGCGGACAGTCTCCACTATTACAAAATCGTCCTTAGGAATTGCGAATTCACCCGGATCGAAGTAGTATATTTTGCCCGCCTTTTTAAAACGGACACCTACAACATCATACAAATCATGATCCCTCCTGCAAATTCAGCACAAGCTGTTCCATCAACAGCTGTGGATTCGTGTTGGACATCAGCTTCCTTTTTGCTTCCAAAATGCAACCCATATGTTCAGCAAGGCGTCTTGGGGAAAGATGAAGAGCGTGAGTTTCAAATTCCTTCAGTTTATTTTGGAACACAACGAAGTCCTTTTTGTCCAACTGAATGTATAATAAATCCTTATATATAAGAAGTAACAAATCAAGACCTCTGTCAACCTGTTCTCTTTCTTTAAAGTGTGTGAACCAATCCGTCTGAAGGTACAGCATTGCCTTCAAGGAATTAAGTTTTAACACTTCATATAATTTTACCACTATTTTTTGAGCTTGTACAAACCATTCATCATGGCTAAGCTCGATTCCAGCTTCCACATTCTGTGTGATGTGGGCAATAACTGAGGCCAGCTGTGGTTCTAACTCCTGTTCTATCAACTTCCGTTTCACATTCTCCGGAGATAATGGCTTGAACGAAATCACTTGGCACCTTGATAATATAGTCGGCAGAATCCTCTGAAGCTGTTCGGTCATCAATATTGCTACAGTATCAGCCGAAGGTTCTTCTAAAAATTTCAATAGACTGTTGGCTGCCCCCACCGACATTTTGTCAGCATCGGCAATCATATAAACCTTCCGATCTGCCTCTACGCTCTTTTTCGAAAATTCTTCCTGAAGCCCCTTGATTTGCTCTTTCTTTATTGAGAGACCGTCTTTTTCTATCAAATGGACATCTGGATGATTCCCACTTGAAATCCGTTTGCAATTCCGACAAAGTTCGCATGGCTCATAACCTGCTGTCGGGGCTTCACATAGTAAGCTTTTGGCAAAGGCATAGCTTATCTCTTGCTTGCCTGTCCCTTTTTCTCCTTCAAATAAATACGCATGAGCCACCCTGTTCTTCGTTATGCTATTTTGCAGCATCGTCATTACCTGCGGCTGAATTTCACTCATGTCCTGCCATGTTTTATCCAAAACCATCAACTCACTTAGGTATATAAATTAATCAGAAGACCTTTAATCTCGCCAATCATTTCCAATATTTCAAGCGAACTTTTCTCTTTATTAAGAATTTCCTCGCTTAACTCAACTAATTTTGCATCTATCGTTTCCACGGTTTTCAATGGCCGGCTCTGTCCATATTCATTCCAGCTCGTTGATTGCTTCAGTTCCAGTCCATATTCAACCGCTTCTTTAACAAATCGTTTCACCAATGCTTTATATTTTGCCAATTCCCTAAAAGTACGTGCCCTTACTAAACGCTGACCCGCCCCTTCAATATCGCCTATCAAACGGTTTAATGTTTGGATTTGCATCTTTTGATCCTGTGTCTGGACCATTTGTTGAAACCTTCCATTTCCGGTTTGAAATTGTTTGGCATCCTGACGCGATTTATCCGGCTTAATAGGGATATCATGGTTGATTTTCATAATGAACCTCCCTGAAACTAACCGTTAAAATTGTAAAAAGTTTTCAACCGGCAGAACAAAAATGGTCGCACCGCCCACTTGAATCTCCACTGGGTAAGGTACATATGACTCGGCATTCCCGCCCATCGGTGAAACCGGTGAAACTAATTGGGATCGTGACTGACAATTCTGTTTGATGATCTGGATGGCTTGGTCAACACGTTCATCCTCTGTTCCAATCATAAAAGTCGTATTACCTGATTTTAAAAACCCGCCAGTGCTGGCTAGCTTGGTCGTTCCGAAATTATTTTCCACTAATTGATTCAGCAGGCGATGACTATCCTTGTCTTGAACGACAGCAATGATCATTTTCATTCTCATCATCCTCCGGTTACTCTGAATTTTTACTAACTACATTATATCAAATAGTATTGGTTGAATAATATGGAAACCTATATAATCAGTTTCCCGCCCTCGCTAAAAAATCCAATAGGCCGGCTTTCGTTTCCTCAAAGACTTCATCTATTGACCGGCCAGCATCCACGATAATGAAACGTTCTTTCCATCTATTTATAATGAACTGATACCCTTCACAAACTTTTTTATGAAAGTCGAGGGCTTCAAGATCCAGCCGGTTCACTTCCCGTTCCCCATTGGACTGGATGCGTCTCAATCCCTCTTCCGGGTCGATATCAAAAAAGAGCGTGGCATCTGGCATCATATCTCCAATTGCAAATTTATTGATATTGTAAACTTCTTCTATATCCAAACCTCTTGCATGACCCTGATAGGCTAACGAGCTATCTATAAACCGGTCACAGAGGACAATTCCCCCTCGTTCCAGCTCAGGCATGACCACTTC
Organism: Peribacillus sp. SRI_006; assembly: GCF_057586375.1. Taxonomy (NCBI): domain Bacteria; kingdom Bacillati; phylum Bacillota; class Bacilli; order Caryophanales; family Bacillaceae; genus Peribacillus; species Peribacillus sp. SRI_006. Next base: position 54,478 of record NZ_JBYCZT010000025.1, read on the forward strand.
CACTAAATGCTGACGCCTTGCTGCTGCGTATAATAAAGCCTCTGTCCTCGAGTCCATGGCTGTATTATCTTTATTAAGGATCACTTCCCTAATTTGCTCCGAAATGGGAACTCCCCCCGGCTCACGGGTTAATAGAACTTGATAGCCTTCTTGTTGCAGAGCCTTGCCAAGCATTTGGGTAATGGTTGTTTTCCCGGCACCCTCTGGCCCTTCCATTGTTATAAAAATACCACGTTTCATCGATGTACCTCCAAGGTTCTTTGTATGTAGTATATCATTTTAACCTGTCTGCCCGCTTTCATAAACGATTAATTCTCCATTTGAAAGGGAGGAACCACCATGAAACCTTGATCCCATTTCCAGCAGTCTCCGCAAATTGGATATATGTTCAGGAGTAATCATTTCCCCGGACATAATTAAAGGGATGCCCGGCGGATAAGGAATGACCATCTCGGCGGATACCTCTCCGACTGCTTTCCGTAATGGGACAGGTCTTGCTTTGCTATGCTTCATGACGGAGTAGGGCATTTCAAGCCCTGCCATTGACCTTCCATCAGGCCAGAGGACCCGAAGATCTGCTTCCTTGTTTCCAGTTCTGTCTTGAGTGGCACTTTTTATAGTTTGTATGATTTCATGAAAAGGAAAATCGGTACCCCTTTTTAACAAGGGTAAAATCATTAATAAATTATCAGGATCAGCCAACTCCGTAAAAATGCCTTTGGCTTCACATAGTTGCTGTAACTCAAATCCACTTAAACCATTTGTTGATTGAATGACTACTTTTAGCGGGTCTGCCAAGGTGCCTGGCGGCGCCTCCAACACCCTTACTGTCTGCAGGGCACCCAGTTTTCCTCTGAAGTCCGATATCTTTTCAATAAGGAATTTTTTATCTTCTGATGTATAAGCGGCTAAATAGGCCCTGGCCAAGTCGAGCGAACCCATAATTGGGTAAGATGGACTGCTGGACTGAAGCATTTGTAAATAGAATGATGCTTGGTCAACATCAATTAAGGATGAATTCACATGAAGAAATGACCCCATCGTCATGGCCGGCAGTGTTTTATGCGCTGAATGGACAACGGCGTCTGCCCCTGCCAAAATGGCCGACTTGGGAAACGGACTTCCTAACTGAAAATGAGCGCCATGTGCCTCGTCCACCAGCACTGGGATCCCCCTTTGATGTGCGAGTCTTATCATTTCCGTCAAGTCTTCACCAATTCCATAATAATTAGGATAGGTAATAATGATGGCTTTTGCATCTGGATGTACACTCAAGGCTTCTTCAATTAAATTTGATCCCACACCGCCGGCAATGCCCCATTTCCCATAATAATCCGGTTGCAAAAAAATGGGTTGTACATTCGCTAACATCAATCCATGTAAAATTGATTTATGGCAGTTTCTTTGGACAAGGACTTTATCACCTTCCCGGCAAGCAGCAAGAATCATGGCAATGTTGCCTACTGTGGACCCATTAACGAGAAAATAACTCCGCTTTACCCCATATAGATCAGCGAGTAGTTGCTCGGACTTTAGAATGGCCCCCTCTGGAGCATGCAGGTCATCTAAGCCGCTTATTTCCGTGGCATCAATACCAAGCAGGGGGTTGTATAAGGCTTGGCCCTTTTTATTAAACACCCGTCCATTTTTATGCCCTGGGACATGCAGGGATATGGAGCTTTTTTTATGAAAAGCACTCATTGCATCGAACAATGGTGTCTGTGATTGATTCATTTTTCTCTTCCCTCATATCATAGTATTTTTTCATTTTATCAAATAAGTATAATTTTATCTCATATTGCGTCGACAGAAAGGCAATTATGCATCTCTGAACAGTCTGTTTGGAGGGAACTTACAGAAACATGGGAGCATGTTGCCAAGCATTCTTCTAAAGTACCAAAAAAAGAATCAGAGACTAAAGAAACACACATTTCTTTTATCTCTGATTCTTTAACTTTCCACAAACTATTTTTTCATGATAATATTTCAGGATTAGTGACTTTTCTTAATTTCTTTAAGTAATATTGGTACTTGGGATCGTTCGTATCCGTCCCGATCATATCCCTTTCGCATTCCTCACAAATAAAAGTCGTATATAGATGTATACCCATCCCTTTTACTTGTTCACAAACCGCGCACGTTTCCCCTGCCGTTGTTTTGGTTGTTGTTGTCCCCAACATCTCCACCTCCATACCTGCATTCTCCCCAAAAACCATTGTTCGCATACATTGATTTAAATAGTTTAAGAGAACCCGGGGATGCTTTTAACAATGTATGATGAAGAATTTCAATACGTGTATGTCTTCATAAAAGTTTCCATAATTGATAATCCCTTTATATCCAATGATTTTTCTTTGCATTAAGCAAAAAAAAGACCAGCCGGATGGCTGATCTTTTT